>DATMIP010000108.1:0-2749 GCA_035554515.1 Sphingomonas sp.
ATCAGGGCTCGTTCGAAGAATATGACATGTATGTCGAACATAATTGCGTCGACTTCGGCATGGAGGCGCAGAAGATTCCCGGCGACGGCGTCGTCACCGGATCGGGCACGATCAACGGCCGTCTCGTCTTCGTCTTCGCCCAGGATTTCACGGTCTTCGGCGGTTCGCTGTCCGAGCGGCACGCGCAGAAGATCTGCAAGGTGATGGACATGGCGATGAAGGTCGGCGCGCCCGTCATCGGCCTCAACGATTCGGGCGGCGCGCGGATTCAGGAGGGTGTCGCCAGCCTCGGCGGCTATGCCGAGGTGTTCCAGCGCAACGTGCTCGCCTCGGGCGTCGTGCCGCAGATCAGCCTGATCATGGGCCCGTGCGCAGGCGGGGCGGTCTATTCGCCCGCGATGACCGATTTCATCTTCATGGTGAAGGACAGCTCCTACATGTTCGTCACCGGGCCCGACGTGGTGAAGACCGTCACCAACGAGGTCGTGACCCAGGAGGAACTGGGCGGGGCGGTGACGCACACCGCCAAATCGGGCGTCGCCGATGTCGCATTCGAGAACGATATCGAGGCCCTGCTGGCGACGCGCGATTTCTTCGACTTCCTGCCCTTGTCCAACCGCGATGATCTGCCGCAGCGCCCAACCGACGATCCGTGGGATCGGGATGACGCCAGCCTCGATACGCTGATCCCCGACAGCGCAAACAAGCCTTATGACATGAAGGAGCTGATCGCGAAGGTGGTCGACGAGGGCGACTTCTTCGAGCTGCAGCCGGCGCATGCCGGCAATATCCTGATCGGTTTCGGGCGGATCGAGGGGCGGACGATTGGCATCGTCGCCAATCAGCCGATGGTTTTGGCAGGCGTGCTCGACATCAACTCATCCAAGAAGGCCGCGCGGTTCGTGCGCTTCTGCGACGCATTCGACATCCCGATCG
This sequence comes from Sphingomonas sp., assembly GCA_035554515.1. Classification (GTDB taxonomy): domain Bacteria; phylum Pseudomonadota; class Alphaproteobacteria; order Sphingomonadales; family Sphingomonadaceae; genus Sphingomonas_I. The sequence continues at coordinate 937 of DATMIP010000108.1, forward strand.
TCACGTTCGTGGATGTGCCCGGCTTCCTGCCGGGCGTCGCGCAGGAACATGGCGGGATCATCAAGCATGGAGCCAAATTGCTGTTCGCCTATGGCGAGGCGACGGTTCCCAAGATCACAGTCATCACGCGCAAGGCCTATGGCGGCGCCTATGACGTGATGGCCTCCAAGCATCTGCGCGGCGACCTCAATTATGCCTGGCCGACCGCCGAGATCGCCGTGATGGGCGCCAAGGGCGCGGTCGAAATCATTTTCCGCCAGGAGGCCAAGGATCCGGAAAAACTGGGCCAGCGGACCGCCGAATATGAAGCGCGCTTCGCCAACCCGTTCGTGGCGGCGTCGAAGGGCTTTATCGACGAAGTGATCATGCCGCATTCGACGCGCAGGCGGATCGCGACCGGACTGCGCAAGCTTCGCGGCAAGCAGCTCGAAAATCCCTGGAAGAAGCACGACAATATCCCGCTATGAAATTCGGCCCGCTCAACCATGTCGGCATCGCCACGCCCTCGATCGAAGCGGCTGTGGCGATGTATCGCGATCTGCTCGGTGCGACTTTGATCCGCGAGCCGTTCGATTTGCCCGCGCAGGGCGTGCGGGTGTGCTTCGTCGATACGCCCAACAGCCAGATCGAGCTGCTCGAACCGCTTGGCGAGAATAGCCCGATCGCGCGCTTCCTCGCCAAGAACCCGGCTGGCGGGCAGCACCATATTTGCTTTGAAGTGCCGGATGTGGCGGTTGCCAAGGCAGAGCTGGAGGCGAAGGGGGCGACCGTGCTGGGCGAGCCGCGCATCGGCGCGCACGGGACTTTGGTTATCTTCGTCCATCCCAAGGATATGGGCGGCGTTCTCGTCGAGTTGATGGAGACGCCGGGTGGGCATTGACGGCGTGAGCCCCCTCCCTCTCCAAATGGGAGAGGGGAATTGACGGGCAAACCTACCCCATCCGATTGGGCGGCGCTCGCCGCCAGGGAAGTGAAAGGCCGCGACCTCACCTGGCAAACGCCCGAGGGAATCCCGGTCAAGCCGCTCTACACGGCAGAGGACGTGGCCGGCGTCGATCCGGGCCTGCCGGGCTTTGCGCCGTTCACGCGCGGCGCGCGGGCATCGATGTATGCGGGGCGGCCGTGGACTATTCGCCAATATGCCGGCTTTTCCACCGCCGAGGAGTCTAACGCTTTCTATCGGCGCAACCTTGCCGGGGGACAGAAAGGGCTTTCGGTCGCGTTCGATCTCGCGACCCACCGGGGTTATGACAGCGATCATCCGCGCGTGGTGGGCGATGTCGGCAAGGCGGGTGTCGCGATCGATACGGTCGAGGACATGAAGATCCTGTTCGACGGCATCCCGCTCGACAAGATGTCGGTCAGCATGACGATGAACGGGGCGGTGATCCCGATCCTCGCCTTCTTCATCGTCGCCGGAGAGGAGCAGGGGGTTCCCCGATCGATGCTGGATGGCACGATCCAGAACGACATCCTGAAGGAGTTCATGGTCCGCAACACCTACATCTATCCGCCGGGCCCAAGCATGCGGATCGTGTCGGACATCATCGCTTACACCTCGGCGCAGATGCCGAAGTTCAACTCTATCTCCATCTCCGGCTACCATATGCAGGAGGCCGGCGCGACCCAGGACCTCGAGCTCGCCTATACGCTGGCTGACGGCGTCGATTACATCCGCGCCGGCCTTGCCGCCGGCCTCGATATCGATGCCTTCGCCCCGCGCCTCTCCTTCTTCTTCGCCATCGGCATGAACTTTTTCATGGAGGTGGCGAAGCTGCGGGCGGCGCGGCTGCTCTGGGCCGAACTCGTCGCC
>DATMIP010000109.1:0-5009 GCA_035554515.1 Sphingomonas sp.
CCTTGCCTCCAGCGGCCCCGGCCTTCGCCGGGGCGACGCGAATCACTTCACCCGTTCGACCTGCTCGAATTCTAGCTCGACCGGGGTGGCGCGACCGAAGATCGACACCGAAACCTTGACCCGGCCGCGATCGAAATCGAGCTCCTCGACGACGCCGTTGAAGCTCGCGAACGGCCCCTCGAGCACCTTGACCGAATCGCCTATGTCGTAATCGACCTTCAGCTTAGCCTTCGGCTGCGCGACCGCTGCCTCCTCCTTGGTATTGAGGATGCGCGCGGCTTCGGCATCGGTGATCGGCTGCGGACGGCCGCTCGATCCCAGGAAGCCGGTCACCTTTGGCGTGTTCTTGACGAGGTGATACACATCGTCGTTCATCGCCGCCTTCAGGAGCACATAGCCGGGGAAGAATTTGCGGTCGCTCGTCACCTTCTTGCCGCGGCGAACCTCGGTAATCTTTTCGGTCGGGACCTCGACGGCCTCGACGAGTTGCTCAAGGCCCAGGCGGCCGGCGTCGGCGAGGATCTGGTCCTTCACCTTGTTCTCGAAGCCCGAATAAGCGTGGATGATGTACCAGCGCGACATTCTTGTTCCTGATCCTGACCTTTAGGAGGCGAGCGAAATGAGCTCGCGGACGATCCGGCTGAACACCCAATCGACCGCGAAGAAGAAGACGCCGAGCACCAGCGTCATGACCAGCACCATTATGGCTGTCATGACCGTCTCGCGCCGGGTCGGCCATACGACCTTGCCGGTCTCGGCCTTAACCTGCTGGACGAAGATGGGGATGTTACGGAGCCAGGCCCCTACGCCACCCTTGCTTGCCTCTGCCACTCGCTTCCTCTGCCACAAACAAACCAGACCCATGCGGCGGCACTCCCCCTGGGGGAAGCCTCCTGAGGGCCAAACTCTTTCCCGAACCTTCGCCCCAGGCCCTTCGGCCTGCGCCCGTCATCTTGCGATGGCAGGAGTGGAGGGACTCGAACCCACGGCCCTCGGTTTTGGAGACCGATGCTCTACCAACTGAGCTACACTCCTCCGGCCCGGGAGCGGGGGGCGACATAGCGGGGGGGCTGGATCAGCGCAAGTAGCGCCGGCGATTCGACATCTTAACCAAAACTTACCGGCCCAGACGTGCCGGGCTGGCGGTGAGCCGACTTATCCACACGAGGCCTCCGCGGGCCACCCCGGACTCGGCTCGCTTCACCGCACCAGGCTTTAATGTGCGCGAAAACGCTCCGTATCTCCACCCGTAACAGCGAGACCGGGGATTCATCCGAGCATGATACGACGCACCAGAGCGGCTTTTTGTTCCATGTTGCTGATCGCCGCCTTGGCTGTTCCATCGGCCGCAAATGCCCAGACTTTCTGGCAATGCGCTCCGTTCGCACGCGTCTTTTCGGGCATCCAGCTGTTCGGCGCGGCCGGCAGCTGGTGGAACCAGGCGATCGGCAAATATGCGCAAGGCTCGGCCCCAAGGGCCGGATCGGTACTGGTGTTCAAGGCGATCGGCTCGATGCGCTCCGGCCACGTGGCAACCGTGACGCAGGTCATTTCCGATCGCATCATCAAGGTGACCCATGCCAATTGGGGCGTCCGCGGTCAGGTGGAACATGACGTCACCGTCGTCGACGCCTCCGCCAAGGGAGACTGGAGCGCGGTCAAGGTCTGGTACGGCCCGATCAAGGACATCGGCATCAAGGCCTATCCGACCTACGGCTTCATTTATTCGGGCGCGCGGGCAGTTGCCAAAGGCGCCGAGGCCGCGGCCGCGAAAGCGCTCAGCTACGACGACGCCACGATCAAGGGTTGATAGCCAGGCCGCGAACATAGCCTGGCGGCTCGCCGCATGAGCGACTCATCGGTAAAATTGTATCAGACGCGCTCGGGCCCGATGCTGGCGCTGGTTACCGATCAATATGTGACGCAATCGATAGCGCTGTACGGCGAATATTGCCCTGCCGAAGCGAACGCGCTCAAGCGGGCCATCAAGCCTGGCATGACAGTGGTCGAGGTCGGGGCGAATATGGGATCGCACAGCGTCGAAATGGCGCGCGCCTGTGCCCCCGGGCGCTTCTATGCCTTCGAACCGCAGCCGCGCCTCTTCCAGATATTATGCGCCAATCTCGCGCTTAACGATGTCGGCAACGCCTTTGCCTATCCCGACGCCTGCGGCGAGGCCGAGGGTGAAGCGATCGTGCCGCTGGTCGATTATACCCGCGCCGGCAATTTCGGCGGGATTTCGCTCCGGGGGGCCGAATGTCCGGGCATAACGGTTCGCGTCCGGCCCCTGGACTCGCTCAATCTGCCCGCCTGCGGCCTGCTGAAGGTCGACGTGGAGGGCTTCGAAGCGCAGGTCATACGTGGCGCGCGCGACACCATCCTCCGCTGCCGCCCGATCATCTACATCGAGAATGACCGCGCCGATCGGCAGCAGGAGCTGATCTCGCTGATAGCAGGCCTCGGCTATCGGCTCTATTGGCACACGCCCGCGCTCTACGACCCGGCGAACTTCAACGGCGAGGCCCGCAACGTCTTTCCGGGTATCTGTTCGCTCAACATGGTCTGCCTGCCGCGCGAGATCGGCGCCAACGTTCGCGGAGCGCAGGAGATCGATCCCGCCAATTGGTCGAGCCCGATCAAGCTGGCGTAAGGCGTGGCTGGTCAGTGAACCGTGTCGGTCGCGGCGCTCGTCGCGCGGGGAAGGAACCACCGCGTGATCACAATGCTCGATGCCGACAGCATCGCCAGGTCGGCCACCAGCGCATAAAGCCCGAAACGCCAGTCGCCATGCATCCAGATCGGATCGCTGGTCGTGATCATCAGCGTCGCCGCGCCGCTGAGTCCCAGCGCAACCCGCAAACGTGACGCGAGATCAGGTACCCTGCCGGCAATCGCGAGCAGGCTCAGCCCGATCATCAGCGAGACGACAAGCTCCTGGACGAAGCCACCGATCATGGCCTTCGGGTCGGCGGTCGAAAATCCCGACATATTATAGTCGACCGTCGCGATCGGCCCCTTGGTATAACCATTGCCTCCGACCTGCGTCCCCGGGTTCGGCACGATGTAACGGCCGGTGTGCGGCATATTCTGCGCGAGGCTGAGCTGGACCGCGGCGTTCTGCGCATCGGAGGCGGTCGAGAAGCCGATATTCTGGAGCGGGGTCGCCCAGAAGACGAAGCCGGTGATGAACATCGCGACGGCGCCGACGAGACTGCCGATCAGGACCCGAACCATGGTCGCCTCCCTTTTCTTATCTCGGCAACCCTAGCTCAGCCATCCTTCGCCGTCATCAGCCGTCGTACGAACCCGATCAGCCCCGTCTGGCGGGAACGCCGCAGCCGTTCGGCGTTGAGAATGTTGAGCACCTGGACGAAGCAGCCCTGCACATCATCGTTGATCAGGACATAATCATAACCGTCCCAATGGCTGATCTCGGCATTGGCGCGCGCCATTCGCGCGGCCACTACCGCCTCGTCGTCGGTGCCGCGCGTGCGCAGCCGCCGCTCGAGCTCGCCGACCGATGGCGGCAGGATGAAGACCCGAACCACATCCTGGCCGGCCTGCTGATACAGTTGTTGCGCCCCCTGCCAATCGATATCGAACAGCACGTCACGGCCCTCGGCGAGTGCCGCCTCGACCGGGGCGCGGGGCGTGCCGTAGCGATGATCGAACACATGCGCCCATTCCATCAGATCGCCGTCGCCAACCATATCCTTGAACGTCGGCACATCGACAAAATGATAGTCGCGTCCCTCCGTTTCGCCGGGCCGCTTCGGCCGGGTGGTGACTGAGACCGACACCGCGATATCCTTGTCCTCCGCGAGGAGCATTCGCGCGATGGTGGATTTGCCTGCGCCGGAGGGCGAGGACAGAACGAAGAGCAGGCCGCGGCGTTCGATGCGGGAGTTGGGCATGACCGCTCTTGGCTTTGCGGCGCAAGAAGGTCAACGTGGCGCGCATGGATCGTTCCGGACCCGCTACCCGCACCGCGATCCCGCCGACAGCCTCACTGATCCTCCTGCCCATGGCGATTGCCGCCGCGATCCTGCTCGCGATGGGGCGGCCGCCCATCTGCACGTGCGGGCATGTCGCTGTGTGGCATGGCGCGATCGATGCTGGGAACAGCCAGCATCTTTTCGACTGGTATTCACCCAGCCACATCATCCACGGATTCCTTTTCTATGCCGCCGGTTGGCTGCTGTTGCGCCGGCTGCCGCTGCGTTTTCGATTGCTGATCGCGGCAATCGTCGAGTCCGGCTGGGAGCTGATCGAAAATTCCCCGATGGTGATTGACCGTTACCGCACGGCGACGATAGCGCTCGGCTATACCGGCGACAGCGTGCTCAATTCGCTTTCCGACATAAGCTGCATGATGGTCGGCTTCGTCGTCGCCCGGCGGTTGCCGATCTGGGCGACGGTCGCGCTCGCGATAGCGTTCGAGCTTGCGACGCTGGGGGCGATCCGAGACAATCTGACGCTCAATGTCGTGATGCTGCTATGGCCGATCGACGCGATCCGCGCGTGGCAGGCGGGTTGAGGGGTGCGAAAGGACGTGAAGATCGGACCAGTCCCGGTGCGCCCCGTTCCGGATGCTCGACGAAATGGGAGCGACGATCGATGATCCCCGAGGTAATGCCGAATGCCACGCCGTCCGACCGCGCCTTTCCCGCGCGGCGCCTGGCGCTGGACGGGAAAGGCGCAGTCGACGAAGAGATAAAGCGCCGCGTGCCGCTGGAGGCGCCCATCGCGCTAGAGTTCAACGGCATCGGATACGCCGTCATGATGGCAACGCCATCGGAGCTGGTACCGTTTGTCGTAGGCTTCTCCCTTGCCGAGGGGCTCGTCAGTCGCGCTGCGGATTTCCTGTCAATCGATGTCCATCAGGCTGAAGTGGGATGGATCGTCCGCGCGATTCTACCGTCCTCACAAAATGAGCGCGTGATTGCCCGCGCGCGGCAGCGCGTCTCGGAAAGCAGTTGCGGCCTGTGCGGTCTGGAGAGCATTGCCGA
>DATMIP010000110.1:0-3295 GCA_035554515.1 Sphingomonas sp.
TTCAGGGCGGTTTCAGTCATGCCCGTTCGTCCTGAGCAAAGTCGAAGGAAGTGGATGGGGCGGCCGGCGTTTCGACCGCGCTCAGCGCGAACGGGGGGGTGCCTGCGAGGCTTTTCAGGCTCACGCCCGCCAGCGCGCCGCGCATCGCATCATTGACCGCATTCCAGTGCGGCTTGACCCGACAGGTCCCCTCGACCGCGCAGTCGTGGCGACCATGATCGACGCAGGTCGTCATGGCGATCGGTCCTTCGACCGCCTCGACGATGTCGGCCAGGCTGATCGCCGCCGCCTCACGCGCCAGCCGGAAGCCGCCCCCCATGCCACGCGACGAGACGATTACCCCCGCCGCCGCCAGCCGCCCGACGAGTTTCTGCGCGGTCGGCAATGGCACGCCGGTTTCCTCGGCGAGGCAGGTCGCGTTGAACCGCGTATCCCCCCGGCGCGCGGCCGCGGCGAGCAGGACAACAGCATAATCGGCAAGGTTCGAAAGGCGCATCTGTCCTAATCGGATTGATTCGTTCCGATTTACAGATGGCCGCTCGGGGGCGGCGGGTCAACCCGTCGCGCTATCGCACATACATGGCCATCGCGTCGCGGCGGAACTGGGCGGCACTGTCGGCGCGGCTGTAGAACATATGGCCGCCGGCATAGAGATTCAGATGTACGCGCTGCGCAACGCCGAAACTCGGCATCTGATCGACGATCAGCCGGCTGGCGAAATATGGACAGGAGAGATCGTCCATGCCGTGCGCGATCACGACTTGCATCTTGGGATCGTTGGCGATCGCCTTGCGCAGATCGCCCACGGGTGAATCGCTCTTGTCGGCATCCCACGCGCCGTTCACCTCATAGGACAGGAGAGTGTAACGCGTGGCCGTTTTCCAGCCGACCTGGTTGGTCATCAGATCGACCGCCGCGCTAGTGGTCGGCGCGATGATCGCATCGAGGATCGGATCGTTCGACTGTTGCGTCGCCGCCCCGGGGAAAGGATCGAAAGCCGTGACGTTCGAATCATAGATCGAGCCGATCTTGCCTTCGGCGCGGTGTATTTCGCGCAGATAGGTGCCGATATCCACGCGCCCCTCGCTCCGCCGGACGATGGCCGGATCGAGCCCGGTATAAGCGGCGACCTTGGCGGTGATGCGTTCGATCGCCTGCGGATCGGCCCTGCCGCGGAACAGGTCCACGGCATATTCGCCCCGGTCATAGGTCTCTACCTCGGCCAGTGCGGCGGGGCCGGTGAGCTTGCCCTGCCGCTCGAGATGCGCGGCCGCCATCGAAGGCAGCGAGACCATATAGGGCAAGGGCGAAAGCGCATTTTGCTCGGTGTCGACCGCACCGGGATTGAGGTAGGGCGACACCATCGTGATGCCGTTGAGGCCGACGCCCAGCCGGCTTTGCAGATAATAAGCGATGCGCGGCACGCGATAGCCGCCATAGCTCTCGCCGACGAGATAGTGAGGCGATGTCATCCGCCCGTTCTTGTTGAGCCAGTCGAAGATGATGCGGCTGAGATATTCGATGTCGGCCTTGGCGGTGAAGAAATCCTTCTTGCTTGCCGCTTCATCCTCGAGGCTGCGTGAAAAACCGGTGCCGACCGGGTCGATGAAGACCAGATCGGTGAAATCGAGCCAGCTATGCGGATTGTCGCGCGCCACCGCGCTGTCCGACGGCGAATCTCCCTGCGCACCGAACTGGACACGCTTGGGCCCGATCGCGCCGAGGTTGAGGAAGGCCGATGCCGCGCCAGGGCCGCCATTGAAGGCGAAGGTTACCGGCCGCGCGGCGCCGCGTCCGCTTACCGTATACGCGGTGAAGACGACCTCGCCGGTCTTCTTGCCTTTCGCGTCGATGATGGGAATCGTTCCGACGGTGACATCATAGGCGAGCGGCTTGCCGGCGATCACCGCGCTCTGGCGGACGCTTTTGTCGGCCGGAAAGGGCGCCGGTTCGATCGCGGCCGGCGCGGCGGGCTTTTCGTCGGCGGCCAAAGCGGGTGCGGCGGCTGTAAGCAGCAAGGCGGCGATCAGAGTGTGGCGCATGAAGGGACGGACCTCCCGATAGATGATATGGGCAACATGTTCGAGCAGATCGCGTCCGGCAAGCTGGAACGGCCCTCGGCCGTGGGCGTTGGTTGCATGATCGTGATCGTTCCGGATCCAAATGGTGCGGCGCGTGAATCACGATCCCGAATTCACAGCGGGAACGGCCATGACCGATCAAGCCACCGACACGCCCGTTGCGCCAGAGGCACCCAAGGTCCGCACCGCGCTCGATGCGTCGGACAGCAAGGAGCTTCAGCGCAATCCGTCAGACGAGGATGCCAAGCTCGACGTCGCGCTCGACGAAAGCTTCCCGACCTCGGACGCCCCGTCCAACACGCAGCCCGGCAAGGGCAAGGATCCGGCGCCCTCGTCAGGTTATGATGCCGAAGCGGAAGCCAAGCTCGCCGACGAGCATTGACCGGGGGCGATCCGCTTATCCCTTCGGCCTTTATCGGGGCGTTCCGGAACTCGTCCCGTCGCATTTTCACCCTCCGTTGCATAAAATACATGTTGCGCCGCAGCACGATCCGTGATTCTCTGGCCGCCGAGCAGGTCGCAGGGTTAAGCCTCCGGCAACTATCGCCGTGCTAGACCTTGCAATCTTCTCTGGGCGGGAGGGTTGTATGGGCGTGCAAATGAGACCGGCCGATGGCGCGATGTCCTTGGCGGAAATGAAAGAATTTGCGGGTTTTTCCGCAGCGACGCAACGTTACGTTCGCCGCTCGCTCGATATCGGGCTGGCGCGGCAGGACGCGATGTCGCGCTGGTCGCGTGACGTGGTCGAAGCGGCGAGCATCAAGGCGCAGGCGCGCATCTACAGCCGGCTCGATCATATTCGCGATCATCTGCCGGACGATAGCGGGCTCGATCAGATGGAGCCGTTCTTCTCGCCGCTGGTGACTACCACCGCGTTCGACCTGGGCCAGGGGCGGCTCAACAGCTTCGCTGCATATCGTTTCCTCTACGAGCGGCTGATCGGCGGCGGCGTGCGGCCCTGGCTGCCGGGCGCTTTCTGCGCGGCGGCGGCTCTGCCGCACCTCCATCCGGAAAAGCGTCGCGTGCTGTTGCAGTCGATCAGCGAGGCCGCGGCGACCGCGCCGGGCTGGTCGAGCCGACAGCCATGCTTCTACCCCGAATGGGTCGACAAGATCGAGGAAGCACTGCCGAACTGAGGAGCGGCGTGCTCAATCTCCTTCGTCATCGGCGTCGCGGACCGGCTGCCGCAGGATCGTCTTGAGCCTGCTCGCCTC
>DATMIP010000111.1:0-9467 GCA_035554515.1 Sphingomonas sp.
CTGTTCGAGCCGGCGGCAGAAATTTCGCGCCGTTTCGAAGCCCGCGAACTGGGCATGGAGTCGATAGACCGGATCGGCGCGCATGACGATATGCTCGGCCTGTTTCGTCCCGACGAGGCGTTCCCCAAGCAGCGCCCAGGCGCGCTCGGCGGCGGCTTGCGTCCAATAGGCGCCGATCTGGACATGGAATGGCGTCACGTCAATTGCCTTAGGCGCGGTCGTCCGGACGGAAGCGGTCCTGACTGCCGGCGCCCGGGGACGGGATTGATCCGCCGCTGGACGCAGCGCGTCGGCCCAGCCGCCGGCGGCGAGCGCCATGCCCTGCGACTGGACCGGAGGCGGCAATGCGGCGCGCAGCGTGATCAGGCGCAATTTTGCTTCGGCCAAGCCGGCAGCAGCGGCGCGTGACATCAAGGCGACGGCGAGGACGGGATCGCGCTCCACGCCAGTGCCGTTGAAATAGAGGGCGGCGAGCGAGGCGAGGGCGCGCGGTTCACCCCGCAACGCGGCGAGGCTGAGCCACGGCAGCGCTTCGCGATCGAGGCGCTGGCGGGCGTAGAGGAGACCCAGCTCGGTCGCGGCGGCGATGTTCCCCTGTCGCGCGGCACGGGCATACCAATCCTGCGCCAGCGGAAAATTGGGGTCGACCGATCGACCGAGCCGATAGGCTTCGCCCAGGAGATATTGTGCATGGGCGTCACCATGCGTCGCAGGTTCGAACGCCTGCGCGAAAGCGTTGCGGTAATCGCCTTGCCGCCAGAACGCATCGGCCTTCGGAGTCGCGGCGGCGGCCGATCCAGCCGTCAGCCAGACAAGCAGGATGAATATTTGTCGCGGCATGGCGATCACGGCTTAGGGCGGGATGGTTAACAATTGCCAAATCCCGGCTTCAGCGGTGCGCAATTGGTGGCCGGCCCAATGGAAGCGAAACGAGCGCACGACGAGCGCGAAGATGCCGCACGGCGAGGAGCGTGAACTCCCCTTGATGGGCCAGGCCCTGTCACCGCCGCCGACCCCGTGAGGGACGAGAACCCCGGCGCAAAACGCTGGATGCCCCGTGAGGATTCGAACCTCAATTAACGGAGTCAGAGTCCGTGGTCTTACCATTAGACGACAGGGCAGCAGCGGAGGCGGCGAAATAGGCAAGCGACCCTTGCCTGTCAACGCGCGAGGGCCGTGCCGCTTGTCCCGCCGGCCCCGTGGGCGGCATGGCTTGTCGCTGCCGCCGCCGCGGACTAATCAGGCGCCAAGTACCGGCGACCCCGTGTCGTTTCGGCGAATGTAAGAGACGGCAGATGGCAGAGCGCGCGCACCAAGCGATGCAGGCGTCGGGCAAATCCCGCCGTGACGCGACGCATCCACCCGGCGCCTCGCGGGCTTCCGCGATGCGCGGTACATATGCGGCGCTCGACCTTGGCAGCAACAATTGCCGGCTGTTGATCGCGCGGCCCGCCGGCGACGGTTTCGTCGTGATCGACGCCTTTTCGCGCATTGTCCGGCTCGGCGAGGGTCTGGCGGCAAGCGGGCGGCTGAGCGATGCCGCGATGGATCGCGCCCTCGCGGCGCTTACCATCTGTTCGGACAAATTGAAGCGACGCAACGTGACCCTGGTCCGCTCGGTCGCGACCGAAGCCTGCCGCCGTGCCGTCAACGGCCGCGAATTCGTCGCGCGCGTGCTCGCGGAGACGGGGATCCGCCTGCAGATCATCACCGCCGAGCAGGAAGCGCGCCTGGCCGTTACCGGCTGCCATGCATTGCTGGAGCCCGGCACGGGCCCGGCGCTGGTGTTCGATATTGGCGGCGGCTCGACCGAACTCGTGCTGCTCGACGGCGAACGGGGGGGCGCGCCGCATGTAGGCGACTGGTTCTCGGCGCCGTGGGGGGTGGTGTCGCTCAGCGAAAGCGAGCCGCACGTGGGCGAAAGCGAGGCCGAGTTGCGCGAAGCCTATGCCCGCATGCGGGCCCGGGTGGCCGAGGCGTTCGCGCCTTTCGCGGCAACCTTGCGCGAACGCGGCGTGGGGGAGGGCGGTCGGCTGCTCGGCACCAGCGGCACGGTCACGACCCTCGCCAGCCTCCATCTCGAACTGCCGAACTATGATCGGCGCGCGGTCGACGGATTGATCGTGCCGGCGGGTGCGATGCGCGGCCTGAGCCAGCGATTGGCGGGACTCGACGTCAAGGCGCGGGCCGAGCTTGCCTGCATCGGCAATGAGCGCGCCGACCTTGTGGTCGCGGGCTGCGCGATCCTCGAGGCGATCCTCGATCTGTGGCCCGCGGAGCGGCTGAGCGTGGCCGACCGTGGGATACGCGAAGGCATATTGCGGACCTTGATGGCGCATGAGCTGGTGCGGGCATGAGCCGTGGCGGATCGGGCGGGCGAACGCGCGTCCGCACCGCGCGCGGGCGTACCGCGGCATCGACCCGCTGGCTCGAACGCCAGCTCAATGATCCCTATGTCCGCAAGGCAAAGGCGGAGGGCTATCGCAGCCGCGCCGCCTACAAGCTGATCGAGCTGGACGAACGGTTCGGCTTCCTGCGCGGCGCCAGGCGCGTGATCGATCTGGGCATCGCGCCGGGGGGGTGGAGCCAGGTGGTGCGCCGCCGTTCGGCCATCGCGCGGATCGTGGGGATCGATCTGCTTCCGACAGACCCGATCGAGGACGTCACGATCCTGCAGATGGATTTCATGGACGATGACGCGCCCGTGCGGCTGATCGAGGAACTGGGTGGCAAGGCCGATCTAATCCTGTCGGACATGGCCGCCAACACCGTCGGGCACCAGCAGACCGATCATTTGCGCACGATGGGCCTGGTGGAAGCGGCGGCGGAGTTCGTCGGCGAGGCGCTGTCTCCCGGCGGCGCGTTCGTCGCCAAGGTGCTGGCGGGCGGGGCGGACAGCACTTTGGTAGCGACGCTCAAGCGGATGTTCGCGACGGTGAAGCATGCCAAGCCGCCGGCAAGCCGCAAGGATTCGTCCGAATGGTATGTGATCGCGCAAGGGTTTAAAGGCCCTGCCGCGCCGCCGGAGGCTTGATTGTCGTTCGTCGTGGCCGTCACCCCTGCGAAGGCCGGGGTCCCAGGAGGCCGCGTACGACCGCGTCCCGAACCCCGTCCGAGATGCCAGCCCGCGCTGGCATGACTACATGGTCACGCGCCTAGTAGGTGAAGCGTCACGCGCCGCCGGTGCGGCTGGTGGCGATGTTCGAACAGATAGATGCCCTGCCACGTGCCGAGCGCGAGCCGGCCTTCGACGAGCGGGATCGTAAGCGAGACCTGGGTCAATGCGGTGCGCAGATGTGCGGGCATATCGTCCGGCCCCTCATCGTCGTGCGCGTAGAGGTTGCGATCCTCGGGCGCGATCCGGGCGAAGAAGGCGAGGATATCGTCCTGTACTTCGGGCGCGGCATTTTCCTGGATGAGCAAGGATGCCGAGGTGTGCCGGCAGAAGATCGTGAGCAGCCCGGTTTGCATCTCCACGCCCGCGACCCAGCGCGCCACTTCGCCGGTCATTTCGTATAGCCGCTGGCCCGACGTCGCGAGTGTGAGGGTCGTCGCTGCCTGGCGCATCGTTTAGGCTGCAGCGGTGAGCGTGGTCCGCACGCCCTTATAGCTCGGGTCCTGATCAACAACTGCCTTGAGCGTGGCCGCCATCGCGCCGACAAGCTTCGATCCGATCCCGGTGCCGCGCACGCTTCCGTCCGCCGGCATGCCGCAGCCATCATCCTCCACCCGCAGCATGAACCCGTCGCCGTCGGCGCGCAGCTCGACCCGCACCTCGCCCGCCGCCGTCGGCGCATAAGCATATTTGCAGGCGTTGGAGACGAGCTCGTTGACGATCACGCCGACCGCCACTGCCTTATCGGTGCCCAGTTTGACAGGATCGGCGGTCAATATCAGCGTCCGCGGCGCTTCGGGTGTCGACCAGGTCTCCTCCAGCTCCGCCAGCAGGGCGCCGAGATATTCCGCCATGTCGACCTTGTTCACCGAGTCGCGCGTGTAGAGCCGGCGATGGACCTGCGCGATCGCGCCGATGCGCCGTTCCGTATCGGCAAGCGCCGCCCTGGCCTCTTCGTTCGTCACGGAGCGCGCTTGCATGTGGACGAAGGCGGAAACCAGCTGGAGGCTATTGGCGACGCGGTGATTGACCTCATGCAGCATCGCCTGAAGCCGTTCATTGCTCTCGCGCAGCCGCTCATCGGCCAATGTTTTCTCGCTGTGGAGGCGGACACGCGCCAATCCCTGCTCGATCGCGCGGGCGAGCAGATCAAAAAAATCCTCGCCGACCGTTTTGACCACATAGTCGATCGCCCCGGCCTTCAAGGCGGCAACCGCGACCCGGCTTTCCTCCGATCCGCTGACATAGATTATCGGCGGCGGGGCAGGCAGGCGCTGGATCTGCCGAAGCGTGGTGAGGCCATCCTGGCCGGGCATGTAGTGATCGACCGCAACCAGATCATAGGGAGTGTCGGCCGCCATGGCGACGCCCTCCGCGCCGTCCGTGGCACAATCGACCTGGAAGCCGCGCTTGCGCAGCGCACGCGACAGCAGCCGCCGCAGACCTTCGTCATCGTCGATATAGAGGATGCGGGGAGGACTGGCCGCGTCCGCCATCAGATTTCCGTCGGATCGGGTAACTGGATCACCGACAGGAACAGCCCCAGCTGCCGGATCGCGTCGGCGAAACTTTCGTAATTGACGGGCTTGGCGATGTAGACGTTGCAGCCAAGATCATAGCAGCGCTGCACTTCGAGCTTCTCGTCGGTCGTCGTGAGCACCACGATCGGCGTGCGCCTCAACGCACTGTCCTCGGCTTTCAACCTGCTCAACATGTCGATGCCGCTCATGTCCGGAAGGTTGAGATCGAGCAGTATCAGCGCCGGCCCGTTCTTCACCGGCCCGCCCGCATCCTCATAAAGATAATGAAGGGCGCTGGTGCCGTCGGTGAAATGCTGAATCGCGTTCGAAATCCCCGCGCGGCGAATATTCTTCTCGATCAGGCGCGCATGCCCCAGATCGTCCTCGATCATGACGATGTTGAGCGGCTGCGGATTCATATTCACCCTTGCTCGTTCGCGAGCGTCAGGGGCAGACTTATGCGGAAAGTAGCCCCCTTGCCCAATTCTGATTCCACGCTGATCGTCCCGCCCAGGCGATAAGCCAATGTCCGGGTATGCGCGAGTCCGATACCCTCGCCCGGCTGGTCCTGCCTGCCTGAACGGCGGAACAGATCGAAGATTCGCTCATGATCCTTCGGATCGATTCCCCGGCCATTGTCCGCAATTTCGAAAATCGCCCGCTGCTCCTCGATATGGCCGCTTATCTCGACTTCGCCCCTGCGGGCCGGGTCCAGATATTTGATCGCATTCTCGACGATGTTGGAGGCAATCTGCTCGATCGCAAGGCGGTCGCTTACGATATCGGGAAGGCCACGCCGGATGGAGATCCGGGCACCGAGTTCGTCGGTGCGATGACGCAGATTGGCGATCACATTTTCCATGAGCGCGCCCATGTCGAGGCGTTCCGCCATGATCGGTCGGCGGCCCTCGCGCGACAGGCGCAGGATGGCGTTGATCAGGCGGTCCATCTTCGCTGTCGAGGTCCGGATGAAGCCGATCGCTTCGGGCAGCTCGTCGCGCATCGCTGTTTTTACATCGGGGTGGACGAGATGGGGCGCTTCGGCTTCGACCTGTTCGATCATCGCGGCGATGCGTCCCGCTGCGCTTTCAAGTTCTGCCGTAAAACCCATGATATTGACCAAAGGCGAACGCAGATCGTGACTGACAATATAAGCGAAGCGCTGGATTTCCTCATTGGCGCGCTGGAGGTCGGCGGTGCGTTCGCGCACCGCGCCTTCGAGGTCGGCATTGAGCGCGCCCAGCGCATCGCGTGAGGCCGTCAGATCGTGCGTATAGCGGACGATGATCCACAGCGAGCCGGAGGCGACCAGCACCAACAGCAGGCCGGCGCCGCCGAGCGTTGCCAGGAACCGCCTGTAGCCATCAGCCTGTGCCGCGTCGCGCAGCTTGAGCAGACGATCTTCCTCGATCAGCATGCGGTCGGCGAGCGCGCGGAGGCGGCGGATCAGCGGTGCGCTCTCGTCTACATTGAATGCGCGCACCGCTTCATCGCGACGCCCGGCGCGCACGAGCGCGACCGAGCGTGCGAGCGTGGCAAGGTGCCGGCGCGAAAGCACCATCGCTTCCCGCAGATTGGCCTGCTGGCGTGGATTGTCCGCGGTCAGGCGCTCCAGTTCGGCAAGTGCCGGTTCAATCTGCGTGGACGTGTCGTAAAATGTCTTCGACTGCCCCATCTGGTCACGCAGCAGATAGCCGCGCCGCGCCGCCTCCAGCCGCTCTCCGAGCACGCGCCATTGCGATATCGCACGCTGAACGCGATAGGTGTGATCGACCCATTTCGACTGGGCCTGGCTTTGCGGAATCGCCTCGGTCGCCACGATCCCCGCGCCCGTTATTGCGAGGAAACCCAACGCCATCGCACCTACTACCAGCCGGCTGAACCAGCGGTCTGTGAGGACAGTGGCTGTGAGCGGGCCGGGCACAAGCGAGGGATAGTTTGATCGGTCGTCGGCGCAAAGCGCTAAGACCAGCCCCTTTTCCATGCCCGCGATGGGATTTGCTAAACCGCCATTTCGAAACAGGCGCCGTTTTGCGACTGACCGAGCGCGATCGTGCCGCCATGCGCGGTGATGATCCGCCGCGCGAGACTCAGCCCGACGCCGGTCCCGCCATTCTTGGTCGTGAAGAAAGGAAGGAAGATTTCATCAGCGAGATCTCGCGCTATGCCGGGGCCATTATCGCTGATGGTGAGTAAAGCGCGGCCGCCGGGCAACGGGCCGATCGCCAGCGAGACGCGCGGCTGCGGATGATGACCGCCCGCAGCTTCGGCGCCATTCTTGAAAAGGTTGATCGCGACTTGTGCGAGCAGATCGGGATCGGCGTCGATTACAAGGTCCGCCGGATCGACTTTCACGTCGAGCGCGACATTGCCGCCCGCGCAGGAAGCGGCAAACAGCCGCCGCAATTCCTCGGCCCAGGGCGCGGCAGCGAAGCGGCGGCGCTCCACGACCGGGGCACGGCTGAAAGCGCGATAGGCATCGACGAAATGCACAATGCCGCTCGCGCGTCGCGCCAGCGTCTCGATCGCGACGCGGGCATCCTCTACCGCAGGGTTTCCGTCGGCGGCCACCCCATCCATCAGCCGCGCCGCGCTTTCCGCCAGGCTGACGACCGGGGTCATCGAATTCATGATCTCGTGGGTCAACACGCGCACCAGATCGGCCTGCGCGGCCAGCTCGACCGCGGACAGCTCGTGCTGGATTGGCTGGACCGCGACGATCGCCAATGGTCGGCCAAGCCGATCGAGCGCGGCCCGCGACACCATCGCGCGCTGGACGACCTCGTCGATCCGCAGCGGGACCACCTTGCGGAATCCGGACTCGCCCGCGCGGAGCAACGCGACCAAATCGGCCCCATAGGGGGCGAAATCATCGATCCGCGTACCCTTCAGGCGATGGAACAGCTTTCGGGCCGCCTTGTTAGCGAGCGTCACGCGTTCCTCGCCGTCGATCATCAGGAGCGCGGAGGGCGCTTCATCGGCCAGGGCGGCATGAACGCGCGCTTCCTCGCTCGCCTGGGCGCGTTCGGCGCGGAGCTGGCGCATCGCGTCGCCCAGCGCCTCGCCAAGCTCGTCGAAGCCGCCGCCGCCGGTCCGCCCGAACCCCTGGCTGAAATCGCCGTAACGCAGGGCCTCGACAAAGCGGGCGAGCTCGCGGTTGGTCCGCCCGATATAATACCATAGGCTCCAGATGGCGCCGAGGGCGAGCAGTCCCGCGATCAGCCGCGCGGCAAGCAGCCCCGGCTGCCATAGCGCCAGGGCGAAGGCTCCGATCGCGGCAATGAGCAGCAATAGCCGCCAGCCGAAGCCGATCGCGAATCTGCGCTCAAAGCCCATGCTTTTCCATGCGGCGGTAAAGCGATCCGCGGGTGAGGCCGAGCTCGGCGGCGGCGGTGGAAATATTATAAGCATGCTTCTGCAGCGCGCGCTCGATCATCTGTTTTTCGGCGCGCCCGAGGTGCAGACCGGGATCGGCGGCGGGGCTTGGCGTCGCTTCCGGCGCGATACGCGGCGTCGGCGACGAGCGCGCGAGCGGGAAATCGGACAGGGCATAAGCATCGCCGTCGGCGAGGATCACCGCGCGTTCGGCGGCGTGGCGCAATGCGCGGACATTGCCGGGCCAGTCATAGCCGGCGAGCGCCGCGAGCACGGAAGCGGGGAAGGCTCGCGCCGGCTTGCCATATTTGCGTGCATAGAAAGCGAGGAAATGGTCGAGCAGCATCGGCACGTCCTCGGCGCGCTCGCGCAACGGTGGCAGCGCGATCTCGACCGTGTTGAGGCGGAAGAGCAGGTCGGTCCGGAAATGACCGGGATCCTCGATCTGTTCGGTCCGCAAATTGGTCGCCGAAACGATCCTGACATCGATCGCCACCGGCTTGTTGGCGCCGACGGGCGTGACCTGCCGCTGTTCGAGCGCGGTAAGCAATTTAGGCTGGAGGTGGAGCGGCAGGTTGCCGACCTCGTCGAGGAACAAGGTCCCGCCGTCGGCCGCCTGCATCCGCCCGATCCGGTCGCTGCGCGCGTCGGTGAAGCTGCCTTTGATATGGCCGAACAGTTCGCTGTCGATCAAATGTTCGGTGATGGCGCCGAGATCGACCGAGACCATCACCTTGGCTGCGCGTCGCGAGCCGCGGTGGATCGCGCGCGCGACCAGCTCCTTGCCGGTGCCGTTCTCGCCCGTGATAAGGACATTCGCCTCGGTCGGCGCGGCGCGATCGACCAGCGCCAATACGCGCCGGATGGCCGCGCTCTCGCCGAGGAGCGGAACATCGCCCGCGGGGGTGGCAATGGCGTGCGCCTTCGCCTTTTCCAGCCCGGTGGCCCGGCGCGAATTGCGAAGCGCGGCGGCGGTGCGCACCGTCGCGAGCAGGCGATCATTATTCCACGGCTTGCTGACGAAATCGGTCGCGCCCTGCTTCATCGCTTCGACCGCGATCTGAACGCCGCCATGCGCCGTGATCAGGACGACGACCGCTTCGGGATCCTTCTCAAGGATCCGGCCGAGCCAGAGGAAACCCTCGCGCCCGTCGGTGGCGCCGCGCATGAAATTGGCGTCGAGCAGCACGACGTCGGGCGAGCGCGTGGCGATGATATCGAGCGCCTGCGCGGGGGAGGGGGTCGTCACCACCTCGGCGAACAATTCGCGCAGCAGCAGGCGCGCCGCGAGCAGGATGTCGGCATCGTCGTCGATCACGACGCACAAATCGAAGGCGGGCCGGCTAGCCATGTATCAATCCCCGGTCGTAGTCATCGAGAGGCCACCTATCAACAAACGTGCCAGGACTGTCCGATTGCGGACGACATTTCGGGCGACGGGCGCGTCGCGTGGATTG
>DATMIP010000112.1:0-3761 GCA_035554515.1 Sphingomonas sp.
GGTCATGTCGCCGCGTCCCTTAAAGAGGGATGGGCTGCGATGC
Source organism: Sphingomonas sp. (assembly GCA_035554515.1). GTDB lineage: Bacteria > Pseudomonadota > Alphaproteobacteria > Sphingomonadales > Sphingomonadaceae > Sphingomonas_I. The sequence goes on from DATMIP010000112.1 coordinate 44, forward strand.
GACCCCTAAGCATGGCCCGCCGTGCACGAACGCGGCGAGTCAGCGGCGGGGCTTGGAAGGCTTGGGTTCGGCGTCGAAACCGATGGTGCGCAGCGTGCGGGCGAGCGTATCCGATGGGACGAGGCCGGGGGCGGCCGGAGCGTGCGCAGCGAGGATCGAGGGGGCGGGCCTGGCGGCGGTGTGGACGGGGCAGACCGCGCCCGGCGCGGCGGTGGCGGGTCTGCCCGGTGGGGCGGGATCGGTGGCGGGCGCGAAGGGGGCAAGGCGCAATTTGGCTTCATGATCGGGAACGCCGCGCTCCCCATCGGGGCGCACGCCGCGATAATAGAGCTTCTGCCACTGATCGGCGGGCGCGGTGGGATTGGTGCGGCGGACATGCTCCTGGAAGGCGTCGCGCGAGGTGCTCCAGGCGCGATATTGCGCCTCCAGATCGGGCGCGTCGGCGAGCGGGCGGATGACGGGCGCGACCTCCTCCAGCACGCCGCGCTGGACCGGGAAGAAGAAGCAGAAGGGCTCGTCTTCTTCCCACCGCACCCACTTGTCCGGGCGGGTGAAGCGCCAGTTCATGGTGAAGGTGTAAGGCGACCAATCGGCCTCTATCACCCCACCGAGCGGGGCGATCCCATCCCTGGCATCGTTGGGCGGGCCGCCGACCCACAGATTCCAGCCGGGCGAGGTGCGCAGCAGGCCGCCGACATGGAAGGTGATCGTGCCGGACCCGAACAAGGATGTGGGGACGTGGGCAGGATCGGCGCCGGGATCGGCCCGGATCTCGACTGCGTCGGCGCCCTTCCCGCCCTTCCACCGCGCCTTGAAGCCGCAGGGGCTGCCAATCTCCCACCCGTGCGCGTTGGCGATCGCGAGCGGCAGGCAGCGATAGGCGTAACGATCGGGCGTGGCCTCCATCCAATCGCGCCGCGGCCCCGCGGGGCGGATGCGCGGCGCCCAGCCTTCGTTGACGTAGCAGGTGAGTTCCATGGCGGCGGTTCCGTTGCGTGGCGAGGCGGGAGCAGGCGGGGATAACGCCGGGACCGCCTGGAACCAAGCCGCCTGGAACCAAGCCGTCTGTCACCAAGCCGTTTGCACCCGACGAATAGCGCCGGGCGTCGGCCCGGATGTGGTTAGCCTGGCCTTAACGTCTCCGTCCTAGCATCCGCGCGACCCTTATAAGACGGCCGGACCACCAAGCATGCAGAGCCAAGTTCCCAGCCCGGATATCGCCGCGGTGCTGATCGTGCGCGACGAGGCGCGGTGCATCGAGCGCTGCCTGGAGAGCGTGCGGCCGTATGTCGATCGGATGCTCGTGCTCGACACGGGATCGACCGATGGCACGCCTGCGCTGGCGGCGGCGTGCGGGGCCGAGGTGCATCATCTGCCCTGGCCGGACGACTTTTCCGCGGCGCGCAACCATGCGCTGGAGCTGGCGGATGCCGACTGGAATCTGGTGGTGGATGCCGACGAATGGATCGTGCGCGGCGGAGAGCAGTTGCGGGCATGGTGCGGTAGCGCGGACCGGGTCGGCAAAGCGTGCGTCCATAGCGCAACCGATGAGAAAGATGCCGGGCGGCGCAACTGGATCAGCCGGCTGCTGCCGCGCGGCGTGCGGTTCGAGGGGCGCGTGCATGAGCAGGCGGTGACGTCGCTGCCGCGCGAGCGGATCGAGCTGCATATCGGGCATGACGGCTATCTGGACGATCAGATCGCATCGAAGCATGGACGCAACGGCCCGCTGCTGCAGCGCGAACTGATCGATCGGCCGGGCGACCCCTATCTGCTCTACCAGATCGCGAAGGATGCCGAGATGCGGCACGACCTGTCCGCCGCGGCCGAACATTATGGCACCGCGCTGGCGGCCACGCCGGCGAGCGCGAATTGGCGCCACGCGCTGATCGTGCGGTATCTCTTTTGCCTGGGCAAGACCGGCGGGCTGAACCGCGCTTTGGCGATTGCCGACCAGGAGATGGCGAACTGGACCGATTCGCCCGATTTCTTCTTCGTGGTGGGCAATCTGGCGCTGGACCGCGCGCTGGCCGAGCCGGCGCACGCATTCGACCAATGGCTGCCGCTGGCGGCGACCGCGTGGGAACGGTGCCTGGAGATTGGCGAGCGGCCCGAGCTGGAGGAAAGCCAGCAGGGCTGCGGCAGCTATCTGGCGCGGCATAATCTGGACGCGGTGCGTTCGCAGATGTCGGCGTAGCGTGCGGTGGCTGGATCGGTCGCCGCCGATTGCGATTGAAAACCAAATTTAGAAACAGCCGCAAAAATTCTTTCGTACGCTGTACGCGCATTCTCTTGGATCGATGTACGTTATGCGCGTACATTTGTCAAGAGCGGGCGAATTGGACGGTGTGGACGATGATCAGGCCCGGGCGCGCAGGCGGGAGATTGCGGCGCAGGTTATCGATCCGTGCTGACGAGTTCGGCGGCGGTGGTGGCTTTCTGGCGCGTGAGGGAAAACCAAGAAAACACCAGAAACGAACTTGATGATTTCCAGGGCGGCCGTGTGCCGGCCGAGGCCCGCTGGGACCTCTGCCCGATATGAACGCGGACAGCTTCGTACGTTGATAGCGTAATTTCCTTGACTTTCCGATGGCGGTATGTACGTTATGTGCGTATATCAGTCAAGAGAGAAAGCGGATATGGTGGGAGTGAGCGAGGATGCCGAGGTGGCGCGGCTGCGGGAGATTGCGGCGCAGGCGGTGGACCCGTGCGTGACGAGCTCGGCAGTGGTGGCGGCGTTCTGGGAGGAAGCGAACGGCGCCGCGATCGACCCCCAGGCGGGCTATGAGGCGGTGCTGGCCCAGGTGCAGGCGGTGCGCGACGGCGAGCTGGCCGGGCTGGAGGCGATGCTGGTGGGACAGGCGACCGCGCTGAATGCGATCTTCGCCGAGATGGCGCGGCGCGGCCAGGCGGCGTTGGGCCGGCCGGGCATTGCCGCCGAGCGATACTTACGGCTGGCGATGCGGGCGCAGGCGCAGTGCCGCGCGACTTTGCGCGAGCTGAGCGCGATGGCGAAACAACGGACGGAGGCGGCAGAGGAAGAGAAGGAGCCGCCCGCGCCGCGATTCACGCGGATCGAGCGCATCATCGTGCGCCCGCGCCACGACGCCGAGGGCAACCTGCTTCCCCCCGAAGTGGTGAGCTACGGAGACGATTGGGCGGCGCGGAACGAGAAAAGAGAGAGCTATGGCGAAGGGTTGGACGGTGGAGCGGCGCGCGGCCTACGCGCAGATGATGAAGGCGCGCCAGGCGTGGGTAGCATCTACCGGACCGAATACCGATGAAGGCAAGTCGCGATCGAGCCGTAACGCCGCCGGCAGGGGATGCCGGCAGCGATTGGATGCGGAATTGGCGGAGGTGGAGGCGTTTTTGCGGGCGATGGAGATGCTGCGGCGGCCCTCCAGTCAGTTGTTGTGTGAACCCGAAAGCCGCGTTCGTTCAGGCCGCGCTTGAGCGATACTTGCCCATATCCGCCCCAGTTCCCCGCAACGCCGTTTATGACCGCGGCGCAGACGCCTGGGCGTTCAGGTGCTCGAGATAAGCACCGACCATCGCCGGATGATGTGCAGCAAGACCGATTATCGGGCGTTTTACGCGAAGCTCCCTTCACCCACTCCTCCTTCCCATCCCCCGCGCGCGAGGGCCTATAGCCGCGCCACGTCGATCACCGCCTGCGCGAACGCCGCCGGCGCCTCCTGCGGGAGGTTATGCCCGATGC
>DATMIP010000113.1:0-2889 GCA_035554515.1 Sphingomonas sp.
CGACGGCCGCTCGATCGGGACGGGGGGCGGCAACCATATCGTGCTGGGGGGGCGCTCGGTGAACGACAGCCCCTTCATACGCCGGCCGGATCTGCTCAAGAGCTTCGTCCTCTATTGGCAGCGGCATCCGTCCTTGTCTTATCTCTTCTCGGGTCTGTTCATCGGACCGACCAGCCAGAGTCCGCGCATCGACGAAGCGCGCCATGATGGGCTGTATGAACTGGAAATCGCTCTGGCGCAGGTTCCCAACCCGCTGGCTGGCGTTGGCGAGGCGCCGCGGCCGTGGGTGGTCGATCGTCTGTTCCGCAACCTGCTGGTTGATGTCACCGGCAACACCCACCGCACTGAAATCTGCATCGACAAGCTCTTCTCGCCCGATGGCCCGACCGGGCGGCTTGGGCTGGTCGAATTTCGGGGCTTTGAAATGCCGCCCGAAGCCAAGATGAGCCTGGCCCAGCAATTGCTGATCCGCGCGCTCGCTGCCTGGTTCTGGCGCGAGCCGCAAGGCGGCGGCCTGGTGCGCTGGGGCACGATGCTGCACGATCGTTTTATGCTCGGGCATTTTGTCTGGACAGACTTCCTCGAGGTGCTCGCGGACCTGCGCGCGGCTGGCTATGACTTCGATCCGGCCTGGTTCGAGGCGCAGCGCCAGTTTCGCTTCCCCGTCCACGGGACGGTCACCGCCGGCGGCGTCAGCCTCGAGATCAGTCACGCGCTCGAACCCTGGCCGGTGCTGGGGGAAACGGGCGCCATCGGCGGCACGGTGCGCTATGTCGATAGCTCGACCGAACGACTGCAGGTCCGCGCCACCGGCCTTGTTCCCGGCCGCCATATCGTCGCCTGCAATGGCCGCCGCGTCCCGATGGCGGCGACGGGCACGCAGGGCGAAGCCGTGGGCGGCGTGCGTTACAAGGCCTGGGAGCCGGCCAATTGCCTCCATCCCCGTCTGCCGGCCAATGCGCCGCTCACCTTCGATCTGCTCGACAGCTGGAACGGCCGTTCGCTGGGCGGCTGTGTCTACCATGTCGGTCATCCGGGTGGCCGCAGCTATGATCACGTACCGGTCAATGACTACGAAGCCGAGGCTCGTCGCAAGGCGCGCTTCACCGATCATGGCCACACACCGGGATCGGTGGGAATGCCGCCGGAGGAATATGCCGGCGATTTCCCCATGACGCTCGATCTGCGCAGGCCAGCCGGGCTGTGAAAGGGATGAGCATTCAGACGATCGCCCTCCGGGAGATCCTCCCCGGCACGGCGAAGATTTCAGCCAAGTCCCGCACGGTCCCCGCCTGCACCGGCGCCGGGCGCTAGCATGGCTCCGGGCGCGAATATGGCTCAGCTGCCGGGGTTGCCCTCATGGGGGCAGGGCTGGCTTGAATCTTATGTATCGCAAGCGGGCCGCGGCGATGTCGTGCGCGACGATCTGGGACGCGGCGGACGGTGGTGGAACCACCTTTTCGATGGCGTCGCCGGGCTGACCGAAGGGCGGCTGCAGCGGCTGCAGGATCGGATCGATCGCCAGGTCGATGAAATCGGGACCGCCTTTCGTCTGCCCGGCGATCCTTCCGAGCGGCCATGGCCTTCATCCGCTTTGCCGCTCCTGATCGGCGAGGATGAATGGCGCGGCATAGCCGAGGGCGTCGCCCAGCGCGCCGAGCTGCTGGAGCGTCTGCTCGATGATATTTACGGCGACGCCAAGCTGGTCGCGGCCGGCCATCTGCCCGCTTCACTGGTCACTGGCTCGCGTCATTTCTGGCGATCCATGATCGGCATGCCGCCGACCGGGGGTCATCGCCTCCACATTTATGCGGTCGATATCGGGCGTGGTCCCGATGGCGAATGGCGGGTCCTGGCCGATCAGGCACGCGCCCCCGTAGGCGCCGGCTATGCGCTCGAAAACCGGCTGGCGGCGAGCCGGGTGATGGGCGCGCTCCAGACGCGCCTCAACCTTCGGCGGCTTGCACCCTTCTTTGCCGATTTCCGCGACGGATTGGCTGCGTCTTGCCATCGGGCCGATCCGCGCATCGGCCTGCTCACCCCTGGCCGCTACAATCAGAGCTATGCCGAACAGGCGCACCTGGCGCGTTATCTTGGCTTGTTGTTGGTCGAGGGCGACGATCTGGCGGTGCGCGACAACCGTCTCTACGTGCGGACAATCGAGGGGCTCAAGCGCGTCGATGCGCTGTGGCGGCGAATGGATTCGCGTTTTCTCGATCCGCTGGCCTTCGATTCGACCTCACAGATCGGGGTACCCGGATTGATGGACGCGATCGGCTCCGGTCAGGCCGTCATCGCCAATGCGCCAGGCGTCGGCGTCATCGAATCCGCAGCGTTCGCCGCTTTCATGCCCGCACTGGCCCGGCGCGTTCTGGGCGAGGATCTCAAGCTGCCCAACATCGCCACCTGGTGGTGCGGGCAGGAGGGTCCGAGTGCGGAGATGCGCGCGCAGCTCGACGAACTGCTGATCAGCCCCGCTTTCTCTGAGCCGGTGACAGGGTTGCCCAACGGTCCGACATTGGGCGCGCACCTTGATCCCGCGGCACGCGCACGGCTTGAGGCGGCGATTGCGCTGCGTCCCCAGGATTATGTCGGCCGCGAAGTGGTGCGGCTGTCGACAATGCCGGTTGTGGCGGACGGCCGGCTGGTGGCGCGTCCCTTCATCCTGCGTGCCTTTGCGGCGCGCGACGCGGGCGGCAATTGGAAGGTGATGCCGGGGGGCTTCGCGCGGCTCGGCAATGTGGCGGACGAACGCGCCACGATCATGGGCGAGGGCGCTTTTTCGGCCGATGTCGGCGTGGTCGCATTGCAGCCGCAGGAGCCGGTTTCATTGCTGCCCCAGCATGTTGCGGTTCGCCGCAATCCCGGCACTTTGCCCAGCCGCGCGGC
>DATMIP010000114.1:0-4028 GCA_035554515.1 Sphingomonas sp.
CGCACCCGATAGAAGAAGACCCTCACCTCCCACGCGCCTTGGCGCGCGGGCCCCTCCTCTCCCGCATGCGGGAGAGGGCTAGGAGCAAAGAAGCATGGCCAACGTCACCGTCATCGGCGCCCAGTGGGGCGATGAGGGCAAGGGCAAGATAGTGGACTGGCTGGCAAGCCGCGCCGATGTCGTGATACGCTTCCAGGGCGGGCACAATGCCGGTCATACGCTGGTGGTGGGCGACGAGATCTACAAGCTCAGCCTGCTGCCTTCGGGAATCGTGCGGGGCACGCTTTCGGTGATCGGCAACGGCGTGGTGCTCGATCCCTGGCACTTCCGCGACGAGGTCGCCAAGCTCGCCGCGCGCGGGCTGACGATCACGCCCGATACGCTGCAAGTGGCCGAGACGTGCCCGCTGATCCTGCCGTTCCACCGTGATCTCGATGGATTGCGCGAGGATGCGTCCGGCAACAAGATCGGGACGACGCGCCGCGGGATCGGCCCGGCCTATGAGGACAAGGTCGGCCGCCGGGCGATCCGCGTGTGCGATCTGGCTCATCTCGACGATCTCGGCCCGGAGCTGAGCCGCCTGCTCGCGCATCATGACGCGCTGCGCGCCGGCTTCAACCAGCCTCCGATCGATCGCGACGCCTTGATGGCGGATCTGCGCGAGGTCGCCGATATCCTGCTGCCGTTCGCCAAGCCGGTGTGGCGCACGCTCAACGAAGCGCGCGCGCGCGGCCGCCGCATGCTATTCGAAGGCGCACAAGGTGTATTGCTCGACGTCGATCACGGCACCTATCCGTTCGTTACCTCGTCCAACACGATCGCGGGCACGGCGGCCGGGGGTTCGGGGCTCGGCCCTGACGCGGCCGGCTATGTGTTGGGTATCACCAAGGCCTATACGACGCGTGTCGGCCAGGGCCCCTTCCCGACCGAGCAGGATAATGAGACCGGCGAGCGGCTCGGGGTTCGCGGGCACGAATTCGGGACCGTCACGGGCCGCAAGCGCCGCTGTGGCTGGTTCGACGCGGTGCTCGTGCGCCAGGCGGTTGCGGTGTCGGGGATCACCGGCATCGCGCTGACCAAGCTCGACGTGCTCGACGGGTTCGAGGAGCTCAAAATCTGCGTCGGTTATAAGCTGGGCGGCAGGGATTATGACTATCTGCCTCCGCACCCGAGCGATCAGGCGTCGGTCCAGCCGGTCTATGAGACGATCGAAGGCTGGAGCGGATCGACCCGTGGCGCGCGCAGCTGGGCCGATCTGCCCGCGCAGGCGATCAAATATATCCGTCGCATCGAGGAGCTGATCGGTTGCCCGGCGGCGATCGTTTCGACCAGCCCCGAACGCGAGGATACGATCCTGGTGCGAGACCCGTTCAGGGATTGAGGCCGATCGGGTTGCGGCCGCACCTCGAGCCCCCAGTATCGCGTATCCCGACCAGCCGCGCGTCGAGGCGAGATAGGCATCGCGTTCCTTATCTTTCCGGTCCGATCAGCCGATCCAGCCAGACCAGCGCAAAGGCGGCGGCAAGGAACCCCAGCATGATGGCCAGGATATTGATCGCGGCCTGCGGCCAGCCGATCTGCGCGATGTCGATGAAAGGATAAGCGTATCGCCTTTCGACGGCACCCCGCGCCAGCGCGTAGACCAGATAAGCGAGCGGATAGAGCGCCCAGAGGAAGGGGGCGCGGATGGAAAGCGCTCGCTTCGGAACGAGAAAAAGCCAGAACAGCGACACCAGGACCGGCACGACGTCATGCAGGATCAGATCGGCGAGTCGCGCGGCTCCGCTCAGTTGGTGCAGTCCGCGCAGCAGCAGGCTGTAGATCACACCCACGAGCAGGGTGGCCAGGGTGACGCCACCCAGCAGGATCGGCGCACGAAACGCCGGGCGCCCCAAGGCTACGCCGGTCAGCACCAACGCGGCGAGAATATTCGTCAGGATCGTGAAGTATCGGGCCAGGATCCACACGGTACCGGCGATCGATCCGTTCAGGTCGAAAGTGGCGCTGAACTGCGCCGCCAGCCCGCCGCAGCCGACCAATGCTATCGCGCCGGCCACCGCGCGCGCGGCTCTCGATTCGATGCCCATCGATCGTCCCCTGTTCTGGCGCTCCCCATATCCGCGATGGAGAATTGGGCCAAATGCCATGGTGGCCCTGGTCTCAACGATTTCGCGGAGGCGGCAGGCGGGTAAGCCTTTCGCCCACGCTCGGCCATCGGCCCGCCACGCGCCGGCCGCACCGCCGGTGTGGAGCAACATCCGGCTCCGGGAGTCGTGCTCACCATGCATAAAGCTCTCAGCGCCATCCGCGGCTTTGAAAGACGCACAATCGCCACCGATCGCGGCAACATCTTCCTCCACCAGGGCGGATCGGGGCCGCCCGTGCTCCTTCTCCATGGCTTCCCCGAAACGAGCCTGATGTGGCATGCCGTCGCGCCGCTGCTGGCGCCCGGATTTACCGTGATTGCGGCCGATCTGCCCGGCTACGGCGCAAGCAGTTGCCCCGCCGACGCCCCCGATCACGCGTCGATGTCGAAACGCGAGATGGCCGCCACCATCATCGCCGCGATGCACCGGCTGGGGTATGATCGCTTCGCCATCGTCGGCCACGATCGCGGCGGCCGGGTCGCCTATCGCGCCGCGCTCGATCATCCCGAGATCGTAACCGCGCTCGCGATCCTCGACGTGATCCCGACGTTCGACGTGTGGGACAAGGCCGACGCGCGGCTCGCCCTCGCCTTCTGGCCCTTCTCGCTCCTCGCCCAGCCGGCACCCTTGCCCGAGCGCCTCCTTGCCGCCGCACCCGAGGCGATCATCGACAATGCGTTCGCCGAATGGGGATCGCCGCCGGAAGTCTTTCCGGCATCGGCCAGGCAGGTATATATCGACGCACTGCGTGATCCGGCGCACGCGCATGCGATCTGCGAGGAATATCGCGCCGCCGCCACTATCGATCGCGCGAACGACAAGGCTGATCTTGATGCGGGTCGACGGATCGCCTGCCCGGTGCTGGCGCTGTGGAGCAGCAAGAGCGCGCTGGCGACATGGTATGAAGGCGAAGGCGGGCCCTTGGGTCTGTGGCGGCGCTGGGCCGGCCAGGTCGACGGGCGCGCCGTGGACGGCGGCCACTTCTTTCCCGAGGAATTACCCGATCTGACCGCTGATCTGATCCGGAATTTTCTCGGTGGGCTATAGCAGGTCCGATTGCAATCGCGGCGTTCGGCCCGGTCCCGCCCGCTTTCGCGGCGGGCCCTTGCATGTCGCCAAGCCTCGATCTACACACTGAACTATATGGTTCAGTGTGTAGATCCCCGCCTTGATATGTCGTTCGCAGCGCTTTCGGATGCGACCCGGCGCGGCGTCCTTGAGCAGCTCGGGCGTGCGGATGCGTCGATCACCGACCTTGCCCGGAAATACCATATGAGCCTCACGGGCATGAAGAAGCATGTCGGCGTCCTGGAACAGGCAGGATTCGTCACGACCCAGAAGGTCGGGCGCGTGCGGACCTGCAGGCTGGGCCGTCGCGGCCTGGAGGCTGAGGCGGCATGGATCGAGACGTATCGCCGGCGCTGGGACGCACGCTTCGACGAGCTGGACAAGGTGGTAGCGGAACTGAAACTCAAGGAGGAACATGATGGACGCAAAAGCGAGTGAGCCCGCCCCCGTGCAGAACCGCACATTGGTCGAACGCAAGTCCGACCGCGAGATGGCCGTGAAGCGAACCTTTGACGCGCCGGCGCGCATCGTGTTCGAGGCCTGGACCAGGTCCGATCTGTTCATGCGGTGGTGGGCACCGAAATCGTTGGGCGTGCCCTTGCTTTCCTGCGAGATGGACGTTCGTACCGGGGGCAAATATCGGCTCGAGTTCGGGCAGGATGCCTCAGACTCCTTTGCGTTCTTCGGCAATTACATCGAAGTGATTCCGGACACGCGGCTCGTCTGGACCAATGATGAAGATGAGAAGGGCGCCGTGACCACGGTGACTTTCGAGGAGTAGGGCGGCAGGACGCTGCTGACCTTCCACGAACG
>DATMIP010000115.1:0-2886 GCA_035554515.1 Sphingomonas sp.
GCTCTTGCGCGGCGTTGGATCGATGAATGGACCAGCGGGATTGACGGCACGGGTATCCGGCCGGGCTTTATCAAGCTGGGGTTCAACGGAGGGCCGCTGAGCGATGTCGAACGGAAATTGATCCGGGCCGCGGCGATTGCGCATCACGAAACCGGCCTCACGATCGGCGCGCATACCGGACCCGCCACATCCGCCTTCGCCCAGTTGGCCGTCCTGAGGGAAGAGAGCGTCGATCCCTCGGCGTGGATCTGGATCCATGCGCAGAACGAACCCGATATTTCGCGCCATATCGACGCCGCTCGGCACGGCGCGTGGGTCGAATTTGATGGAATTGACCTCGAATCGCTCGGCCGGCACGTCGGCCTGGTTATGCGCATGCGCGACGAGGGTCTTCTGGATCACGTCCTTATTTCGCAGGACGCGGGCTGGTACAATGTCGGGCAGCCGGGCGGAGGAACGGCACGCAGTTACGAAACGCTATTCGATCAGTTCCTACCCGCCTTGCGTGCAAAGGGATTGACGCAAGCGGAAATCGAGATGTTGCTCATAACCAACCCAGCGAAGGCCTTCGCGATCCGAAAGCGGCTCACACGTTAGGGTGGCTTCAGATCGAATGCGCGGGCGCGTGTCGCACGCAGAGCTGCCGGCGAGGGCTGGCTAGAGCGATTCTCGCTCCGGCTTATTGTCTGCCCTTATCGGGCAGTCCTCCGCCACATGGCTACTTCCCCCGATTTTTGCGATGCTCCGCCATGTCGAGCACGATCGTGTCCCCGTCGGGCAAGAGGCCGAGCCGGCGCGCAATCTCCTGGTAAGCCTCGGCTTCGCCGCCAAGATCCTGGCGGAAGCGGTCCTTGTCGAGCTTCTCTCCGCTCGCCATGTCCCACAATCTGCAGCCATCGGGGCTTATTTCGTCGGCCAATATGACCCGGGCGAAGTCATTGTCCCACACGCGCCCGAATTCCAGCTTGAAATCGACCAGGCGGATATTCACGCCCGCGAACAGGCCGCTCATGAAATCGTTCACGCGGATCGCCATGTCGGAGATGTCGTGCATCTCGTCCTGGCTCGCCAAGCCGAAACAGGCGATATGCTCTTCCGATACGAGCGGATCGCCGAGCGCGTCATCCTTGTAATAATATTCGATGATGGTTCGCGGCAATTGCGTCCCTTCCTCAAGCCCGAGGCGCTTGGAGAGGCTGCCCGCGGCGACGTTGCGCACCACCACCTCGATCGGGATGATCTCTACCTGACGAATCAGCTGCTCGCGCATGTTGAGCCGGCGGATGAAATGGGTAGGCACGCCGATATTGGCGAGCAGGGTAAAGACATGCTCGCTTATTCGATTGTTGAGCACGCCCTTGCCGCTGATCGTGCCCTTTTTCTGCGCATTGAAGGCGGTCGCGTCATCCTTGAAATATTGAATGAGCGTGCCAGGCTCGGGACCCTCGTAAAGGATCTTGGCCTTGCCTTCGTAAATCTGGCGGCGACGGGACATGCAGTCTCCTGGGACCGAAACGAGAAGCGCCCCGACGCAGCCGGATTCGGCGCGGGCGGGGCGGATGACCCGGTATAGCCCAGGTAACCTTCAATCGCAACGCGAAGGGACGCGCGTTGCGATCGAGCCTCTCGATCGTCCCAGAGCTCAACGGCAGCGGCCGATCCTGGGGGATTCGTTGGCGGGCCAGGCGCGGTGGGCGCCCCACCACTCAACGTAGCGATCCGTGACCGCGAGTAGTTCGGCCAGCCGCGCAAAAAAGCTCGGCACCGGATTGGGGGATTTATTGTCCGACATGACGAACCTCCATTTCGCCGCCGAAGGAAGTTCGGCCGCCGCATCCAAATGGAACGGGAGGGGGCGCAAAGCCAATCGAACCTTGCATCTAAACCATAAGCAGGCCTTATGTGCCAGCGATGCGCCGACTGCCGCCTTTATCCGCCGTCCGTGCCTTTGAGGCCGCAGCACGGCATATGAGCTTCACCGCGGCAGCGGCGGAACTGGGCATGACCCAGGCGGCCATGAGCTATCAGATCAAGGTCCTGGAAGAGAAACTGGGAGTCACATTGTTCCGGCGTGACGGACGGGGTGTGCAGTTGACGGCGGCGGGTGAGCGGGCGGCACCGCAAGTAGCGCGTGGGTTCGATTCTCTCGATGCCGCTTTCGCGCGGCTTCGGGGCGAGAATGAATCGACGATGACGGTTTCGACATCGCAGACCTTTGCAAACACCTGGCTGGCATGGAAGCTGGGCGGCTTCCAAATGGAAAATCCCCATATGGCGGTGCGGCTGATCGCATCCGACGAGATCACGGATTTCGCGCGTGACGAGGTCGACGTCGCAATCCGCGCAGGGCGCGGACCCTGGCCGGGACTGGAACGGCTGTTACTTTTCCAGGTTTATTTCACCCCGATGTGCAGTCCGGATTTCCTCGCCCGGCAGGGTGGCCACATCCAGCCGTCCGACATCCTTAATCTACCCATGATCAGCCCCAACGATCCTTGGTGGGAACATTGGCTGCGCGAGGCCGGTGTCGATGTCGATGCGGCAGCGCTTCGACGTGGCGTCCGGCTCGATGTTCAGGCTCATGAAGGCCATGCCGCGATGGCAGGGCAGGGGATTGCCCTTCTCACGCCCTTCCTGTGGCGCAACGACATTGCCGCACGCCGCCTAGTGCCAATCTCCGATCAATTGTCGACGCGGGGTTACGGCTATTGGCTCGTATATCCCGAGGAGCGGCGATCGGTGGCGAAGATCAAGCGCTTCCGCGAATGGCTGCTCGGCGAGATCGGGCGCGAGCGGCCGGCGCCGGTCTGAGGCTGGCATCGCCGAAACAAGCGCTGGCAATGTAGGATTTGCTCTGCTCCATTGGTGCGATGTCCATCGTGTCGT
>DATMIP010000116.1:0-2767 GCA_035554515.1 Sphingomonas sp.
GATCACCTTCGCGCTTTCGGGCTCGTGATAGGGCGTGGTGAGGTGGATCGGCCGGTCGGCCACCGCCGTCGCCCATTCGTCACGCTCCAGATAAAGCGCCCGCGGCTCGAGCGGGCGATAGCCGCCAGGATCGCTCGAACGCGCGCGCACACGATTGTCGTAATAATCGGTGATTGCCTCGAACCGCGCATCGACCGCGCTATCCGCGCCGCTATCGCGTACGATCAGATCTTCATCGGAAAGATGATCGAACAAGGTCGCCAGCCGTTCCTCGATCAGCGGCAGCCAATGTTCCATCCCGGCGAGCCGACGCCCGTCCGAAAGCGCCTGATAGAGCGGATCACCGGTCGCGGTTGCGCCGAACTTCTCGCGATACCCTGTCCGAAAACGCTTGATACCCTCGGCATCGAGCAACGCCTCGGACGCGGGCAGGAGCGTGAAGCCGTCAATCTGGGCGGTGGTGCGCTGATCCTCGGGCGTAAACTGGCGGACCGTCTCGATCTCGTCGCCGAAGAAATCGAGCCGCAACGCCAGCGGTTCGCCGGCTGGAAACAGGTCGACCAGACCGCCGCGCACCGCATATTCGCCCGCTTCGTGGACGGTATCGGTGCGGTGGTAGCCGTTCGCCTGGAGCAGTTCGGCAAGTGCTTCGCGGTCGATCCGCTCGCCCGGCGCCAGGGTCGCCGACAATTGGCGCAGGCGGAACGGAGTCAGCGTGCGCTGGGTCGCGGCGTTGACTGTCGTGATGAGCAATTGCGGCTTGCTGCTCTTGCGCTGGAGCGCGTGCAGCCCCGCCAGCCGTTCCGACGCGGTTCGCAGCGATGGCGAGGCGCGATCATAAGGCAGGCAATCCCATGCCGGGACGGTGATCACGTCGAGCTCTGGAGCGAAATAGTGCACATTATCCGCAAGCGCGCGCATCGTGGCTTCGTCGGGTGCTATGAACACCGCGCGGCCTTTTGCGGCGCGGGCAAGATCCGCCATCAGCCAGGGCAGAAAGCCGGCCGGCGCGCCCGCCAGGGTCAAAGCCTCGCCGGCTTTCAATATGCGTTGAAGATCAGCCACTTATTTCTCTATCGGAATATAATCGAGCAACCGCATCCGCTCCATCATCGGGCCCCGCCAGCGCTCGGGAACGGGGATCGTTCCGATCGCCCAGCCCATGATGTCGACATCCTCTTCGTCCATGAGCGTTTCGAACCAGGCGAGGTCGACATCGCTCCAATCGGCCGCACAAGCGTCGAAAAAGCCGCCGACCATCAGGTCGGCTTCCTTGGTGCCACGGTGCCAGGCGCGGAAGCGCAGGCGCTTGAGGCGGATATCGCGGTCCATCTTGCTCCAAATGGGAAATGCCGGCAGCCGCTTTGCGGTGCCGGCGTGGGGGGCTATTGCGGCCTACGTAGTCATGCGGCCCGACATTCTCAATCCACTGTTCGCCGAGGTCGAGGCGCTGAAAGGCGTGGGGCCGACGCTTGCCAAGCCATTGGCACGGCTCGGGTTGGCGCGCGCGGTCGATCTGCTGTTCCACCTTCCCACCGGGTGGGTCGATCGCAAGCCGGTGACCGAGCTTGACCAGGCCGATGTCGGCCAGATCATCACGGTCAGCGTCACGCCGACCGAATATCGCATGTCCGGCAGCGCACGCGCTCCGGCGCGGGTGGTAGCCCGCGATGCGGCGGGCAATGTCATCAGCCTCGTCTTTTTCGGCGGTTCGTCCGGCTGGGCCAAAAAACAATTGCCGCTGGACGAGCCCAGGGTGATCTCCGGGAAGCTCGACCAATATGATCAATGGCTCCAGATGGTGCATCCGGAGGTGATGACGCCCGAAGAAGCCAAGGGGCTGGCAGCGCGCGAGGCCGTCTATGCCTTGTCCGAAGGGCTGACCAACAAGCGCCTCGCGGCGATGATCGGCCAGGCGTTGGCGCGGATGCCGGAGCTGCCCGAATGGATCGAACCGAGCCTGCTAGCCAAGCATGAATGGCCCAGCTGGGCGGAGGCGCTGACCCGGCTCCATGCGGATCCCGCCGATACCAAGGCGCGCGAGCGGCTCGCTTATGACGAATTGTTCGCCAACCAGCTTGCCTTGATGCTGGTACGGCAATCGTCGCGCGCGCGGCGTGGCCTGCCGCTGCAAGGAGACGGGCACCTGCGCGATGCGCTCAAACTGCCCTACACGCCCACCGGCGCGCAAAGCCGCACCGTAAGCGAGATCGAGGGTGACATGGCACAATCCTCGCCCATGCTGCGCCTGCTGCAGGGCGATGTCGGCGCGGGCAAGACATTGGTCGCTTTGATGGCCTTGCTCATCGCGGTCGAGGCGGGCGCACAGGGCGCCTTGCTGGCGCCGACCGAGATCCTGGCGCGCCAGCATTATGAGACATTGTCGCAGCTGCTCGGCGGCGTCCCGGTCAACCTCGCCATCCTTACCGGGCGCGACAAAGGCCGGGCGCGCGAGGCAACTCTGATGGGGCTTGCCGACGGATCGATCCATATCCTGGTCGGTACGCACGCCATCTTCCAGGAGGTGGTTAGCTACAAGAAGCTCGGCCTCGCCGTGGTCGACGAGCAGCATCGCTTCGGTGTGGCGCAGCGTATGCTGCTGACACAGAAGGCCGAACGCCCGCCCCATTTGCTGGCGATGACCGCCACTCCGATCCCGCGCACGCTGACCCTCAGCCAATATGGCGAGATGGATTCGAGCCGGCTCGACGAGATGCCGCCCGGACGCCAGCCGATCGAGACGCGCGTCATTTCCGACGATCGCCTG
>DATMIP010000117.1:0-4859 GCA_035554515.1 Sphingomonas sp.
GCGAGGATCCTTCTACCCCGCCGGATGGCCCAAAGCGCGCGAACTGGAATATGCCGCTGGCCAGGTCACGATGATCGAAATCAATGGTACATTTTATTCGTCCCAGAAGCCCGCGACCTGGGCAGACTGGGCCAGGCGGACGCCCGATGATTTTGTCTTTTCGGTCAAGGCATCGCGCTTCTGCACCAATCGACGCGTCCTGTGCGAAGGAGCCGAATCCATCGACAGGTTCATCAACCAGGGGCTCGCCGAACTGGGGCCCAAGCTCGGCCCGATATTGTGGCAGTTCGCGGCGACGAAGCAGTTCGATCCCGACGATCTGCGTGGCTTTCTCGCTTTGCTCCCGAAAAGCGTTGGTGGGATAAAGCTCCGTCACGCGATCGAACCGAGGCACGAGAGCTTTCGTGACCCGGCATTGACGGAAATGGCGCGTCGCGCCGGTGTCGCAATCGTGTTTGCCGACGCTTCGGATAAATATCCGCAATTCGCCGATCTGACCGCCGACTTCGTTTATGCGCGTCTCCAGAGCCAGCGCGAAGAGGAGCCTGCCGGCTATCCGCCCGATGCCCTGGATCATTGGGCGCAGACATCGCGCGCCTGGGCCGCAGGCGACGTCCCGGCAGGCTATGCCTATACCGAACCGGCCGCGAATAGCGCTGGAGGGAAGCGCGATGTGTTCATCCTGATGATCAACGGCGCGAAGGTTCGTGCACCGGCAGCCGCGAGGGCCCTGATCGAGCGCCTTTGACAGATAGATCCCTTACCGGCTTCGGCAAGGCCGTTGCGGGCTGGTGCCGGGCTAGAGCTGTTTCAGCTGGCCCGCAGTTGCCGTGTGAATGATTGCGCGTCGCGGCCGAGATCGGCGAGGCTTTGCTGAACGGCAACGCTGGCGGCGCGAAGATTCTGTACCGAGCTCTGATTGTCGATGGCCGACGCGCGGATCACGGCGCTGGCGTCCGTAAGCTCGCGGGCTCGCGTACGAATGGCGCCCACCATTTCGTCGATTGCATTGGTCGAACGGGCCTGATCGCGCGAGACGGTCGCAACGCGGCTCGTTACATCGTTCATATCGGCGATCAGCTCGTTCAGCTCTGCCGTGGCCTGGACGACGCGCCGTACGCGCTGCTGGACCTCACCGATCTCGCGACGCACGTCCTTCGTCGAGCTACCCGTCCGATTCGACAGCTGCTTGATCTCGGCTGCGACCACGGCGAAGCCGCGGCCGGCCTCGCCCGACCGGGCGGCCTCGATCGTGGCATTGAGCGCCAGCAGGTTGGTCTGGTT
Organism: Sphingomonas sp.; assembly: GCA_035554515.1. Lineage (GTDB taxonomy): Bacteria > Pseudomonadota > Alphaproteobacteria > Sphingomonadales > Sphingomonadaceae > Sphingomonas_I. The sequence goes on from DATMIP010000117.1 coordinate 1,285, forward strand.
CGCGATTTGATCGATCACATCGACGACGCGCGCGATCTGCTCGGCTTTTTCCTCTGAATCGCTCACCGCATCCTGGGCGTGCGTCGCGCGCTCGAGGATCGACTGCGCAACATCGCTGGTCTTTGCGACCTCACGATCAATCTCGCGGATCGAGCTGGTGAGGGCGCCGGTTGCGATGCCGGCATTTTCCATCTCCCCGGCAAACGCCGCCGCAATCTGTTCAAGCTGTGCGGCGAGATCCCGATTCTGTCCGGCGGACGCATCGAGATGCGCGCTGTTATCGCCAAGTTTTTCCATGGCAAGCTGCGCGCCGCGGATCATCGAGGCAACCTTGGCTTCAAACTGATCGGCGAGTTGCGCGAGCTCCGCGCGCCGCGCATTTTCATTGTCGCGTGCCACCTGGGCGACCGCGTCAAGGCGGCGCTGATCTTCGGCATAGGATTGCCGTTCCAGAGCCTGCTTCTCCAGCGCAAGCCGTTGCGCTTCGAGAGCCTGGTGACGGAAGGTCTTCAAGGCCGTAACGACGGCGCCAAGCTCGTCGCCACGGTTGAGCGCTTCGAGATCGATGAAATAATCCGCGGCCGCAAGGCGTGAGGTCGCCGCCGCGATTTCCGTGATCGAGCCAATCGTCGCCCGGCCGATAGCAAGCGTGGCGATCACCCCCAATGCCGCGATCAGCACTGTCGACAACAGCACCAGCGCGACCATCAGGCCGATCCGCCATTGGGTGAGGGCGGCGTCATGCTGGGCTTCCGCTATACCGGCGTCGGCGATGGCATTGACATCATGCACGACCTGCTTCGCATTGCTGCGGAACGGGGCGAGCATCGTCGCGCTGCTCGCGAAATCGATGTCGAGCATCGATGTCACGACGTCCACCGCGCCTGCATATTTGTCCACCTGCACGATCGTGCGATCGATCTGGGCACGACTTTCGGCAAGACCGCTACGGATCGAGATCAAGTCGTGGCGCACGCCGGAGAGTTCGCGCTTGATCGTCTCCGACTGTGCCGAAACGTCGACACGCCCGCCAGCCGCCTTGGCGACGAGCAGATGATAAAGGTCGCTGTCGGCGCGTTCGAATCGGGCCGAAATGGCGTTGAGCTGCGCGATGTGGTGCATATCCTCGCCCACAATCTTTGCGGTGCTGGCTTTGGCGTGAAGCAGAGCGGCGACGCTCAGGAGGATCGCCAGTCCAAACAGGATGAGCATAGCCACGGGCGCCGCCGCGAATTTCACGACGAGCGAGCGGTCGGCGAGGCGTGCTCGCCCCCGAACCAATTCCGTCAGGCGCAGCAATGGATTCATAGCTTGAATATGATCGAGGCGCGAACGCGCCGGTCCGCCGGAACCGGTGCTCCGGCGGCGCCACCAGCTTTTGTCAGATTCTCGCCCGCGACGGTAAACAGCAATTTGGACGAAAGATTGAAGCCGATCTTCGCATCCCAGGCCAGCGCCGCTTTCACGGGAAAGGCGCCGACAAGCAGATTATTGCCGGTCGCCAATTGCTGGGTTGCCGACGTATAACGCATGACGCTGGTCGCAAACCAGCGGGATGGGTGGTAACCGATCTCCAGGTTGGCAAGATGGCGCGGGGTGGTCAGCTGGGGCGCCAGCGAAAGTTTCTCATAGTAAACCAGGTTCGCGCTCGTTTCGGTAAACGTATAGTTTGCGCGCCATGTCACAAGCGGGCCCAAGGACCCGGTGAGCGAAAGTTCCGCCCCGTAGGTTTCGTAGCTGCCGGCCGATTCAAATGCGGCCACCGCCACCAGCCCGGAAACGGTGCTGATCCTGATATCTGGTATGTTGGCGGGAGCGGCGATCGCGTTGTTCGTGCGCGTATAGAAAGTGGTCACGTCGACCGAGACGCCGCTCGCGATTGGCCGGTTATATCCGATTTCGGCGCTCCACACCGGTACCGGATTGATCTTGGGGTCGCCCGCAATGACCAGGAGAATGCCGGGCGGCAGGATCTGAACCGGAAGACGAAAGCCAAGACTGATCAACGAGGGCAGCTGGTAGCCGCGGCCGCCATTGATCCGCAATTGTCCTTCTCCGCCGGTCTGGAAGAGCAGGGCCGCATTGAAGCTGGCCCGCGTCAGGGTGCGGTTGAAATCGCTCGCCAGATTGGCCGCCGGTTGAAGCGGTGTCCCCTTTTGTCCCGCAGCGACGCGGTCGAGCCGCGCGGCCAGCGTCACGCTCATCTTTTCAGTAGGATGAAGGTCTATCATCCCGCTGCCGGAAAGCACCCTATAGTCTATTCGGGGCGAAAATTGACCGGCGCTGTCGAGGCGATTGTCACGAAATTCGACGCCGATGCGCAAGGTATTGTTGAGGCCCAGCCGGACCAGCCCTGATCCCTGTGCGACGGCTATCCGGTTGTGGAGGCGGAACGGCCCCAGATCGAGGCCGTAGGTGGAGCGCAACCGGTTGATATAACCGTGGGCGGACACGCTGCCCCAATTGGTATCCCGATCGAGGCGCAGGCCGATCGTGTCAGTGGCAAAATGCTGTACGGTGGTGTTCTGGGTCGGCAAAAATTCCAGCTGCCTGTTCCTGGAGTAACCCCCGTCGAGGGCAATGCGTGTGCGCGAATCCGCCGCTACCTCCAGGGTGGCATCGATTTCGTCGCGTTTTGCCGGAGGCGTCACGGTCGCTTGCAGGATAGCCGGAAACGCCCGCTCACGCTCACGCTGATGACCGGCGGAGACGCGCAGGCCGACATTTTTTGCGACAGCAATCGTTGCCACCCCGCTCAAACGGTTATAACCGTGATTGCCAATGCTGGCGGATCCCGTCGCCTTCGTTTCCGACAGCGCGTCGGTGGTGATGATATTGACTACTCCGCGCGCGGCATTGAATCCGAACAGTGCGGTTCCGGGTCCCCGGACGAGTTCGATCTGCTGGATTTCTTCGAGCTGCACGCCGAGCAGATTCCAGTTGGTCATGCCATAATGGTCGAGATAGACTTGGCGGCCGTTGACCAGCACCAGTAGCCCTGCATTGTAGGTTTGGACGCCGCCGCGAACCGCGACGTCGCTCTGCCCGGCTGTCCAGCGATTGACGTCGATCCCGGCATAGGTTTTGAGCAATCCCGGAATGTCGTTCGCCGGTGAACGGGCGATCTGATCGCGGGTGATGATCACGATCGAGGCGGGCGTTTCCGACGCGCGCTGGGGCTTGCCGGTGACGCTGGTCGTGACGGGTTCGCCCATCGTTTCCTGGAGCGCGGCATAATCAATCGATTGCGCAAAAGCTGGCACGGCTAGTGCGGTGCAAAGGGCGATGGCGGAAACGCGGGATAACGGGTTCATGATCATCAGATTTCCTTGACCAGCATCAGGAATGCCGATCCGAATTGGATATTGGCGGCGCGGCAGGCGGCGCGGCTGACGATTATCTGGATGCGGGGCAGGCTGCTGACGCCGACGGCGCAATGGCCGGCCTGGACGCATCCGACATCCGAGGTGACGGTAAGGATGGATTGGCGCGCGGCGACGCTCGCGAGATCGGCCTGGCCTGCGCGCAATCCCTGCGTCACAAACGCGACGCGTATGCCGGCCAGTCCGCCCAGG
>DATMIP010000118.1:0-3378 GCA_035554515.1 Sphingomonas sp.
ATCCGGCTAATCCATATCTGCGGCTGAACGGCATCATAGGCTGCGAGGCGGGTCAGCGTCTCCTCCGCCACGGTAAGAGCACTCGTTTGCCCATTGTTGACGGCCGAGGCGACCGCGGCCACGCCGCGCCGGTTGAGGCTCGTCACGGATGGCGCCTCAGGGCCAGTATTGGAGCGCCGGGCTGCAATGACTGACGCTCCTGCATGTAGAGCGCTGCGATCGTGCCGCTGGCGGGACTTTCCAGGGGGCATTCCATTTTCATCGCTTCGAGCACGGCGATGACGTCGCCTGCTTCGACCTTGTCGCCAGGCGCGACCAACAGTTTCCAGACGCTGCCTCCAAAGGGCGCTTCGATCAGATCCGCGCCATCCGGCACATCTATGGCCGCCGCGGCAAGAGCGCCGATTTCGGCATCATCCGTCAGATTTGTGACGCGGTCGAACTCGCCATTCTGCTGCCATTTGGCGCGCTCTTCACCGAAGGCCGCCTGACGTTGTGCCTCGAAGGTCGCGATCGATTCTGCATTTTCCGCGAGAAAGGCGCGATAATGGGCCAGGCGGAATTGAGACTGCTCGACATGGATGGAGCGGCGGCCGCTGGGGAAGTCGCGACGCCACCCGGCCAGTTCCTCGGCGCTTACCTTGAAGAAGCGGATTTCATCGAAGAATCGCAGCAACCAGGGCTTGCCTTCTGTGAATGCATCCGTTTGCCGATAGGTGTTCCAAATCTGAATGGTGCGACCGAAAAGCTGATAGCCGCCAGGTCCTTCCATTCCATAGATGCACATATAGGCGCCGCCGATGCCTACGACATTGGGGGGAGTCCAAGTGCGTGCCGGATTATATTTGGTGGTGACCAGCCGATGGCGCGGGTCGATCGGTGTTGCTACGGGCGCGCCAAGATAGACGTCCCCCAATCCCAGGACGAGATAGCTGGCGTCGAAGATGAGTTTTTCGACCTCGTCGGCATCAGGCAGGCCGTTGATGCGCCGGATGAACTCGATATTGTCCGGGCACCAGGGCGCATCGTCGCGGACGGCGCTCATATATTTCTCGATCGTCTCGATCGTGGCCGGGTCTCGCCAGCTGAGTGGCAGATGGACGATACGGGAGGGGATCGAAAAATCCTCAAGATCTCCCAACCGTTCCTCGGCCTCCATCAGAGCGGCGAGCGCGCCGCGCTGGTCCAATATCCTTCCGTCGAAATGGAGCTGGAGCGAGCGGATGCCCGGCACGATATCGACGACGCCCGGCAAGGCCAATTGCTCGAGTTCGGTCATGAGCGCGTGGACGCGAATGCGCAGTTCGATATCCAGAACGAGGGGGCCATATTCGACCAATATATTGCGGTCGCCCTGCTGTCGGTACACCGTGCGCGGCCGGGTTCCCCGTCCCGGAAGGTCGGCAAGGATCGGGGAGAGCGTCGCGATATCGCGCGATGGCTCTTCGGGGGATGCTATGGTCGCGGCGGCAAGCGCCAAGGGGACACGGTCCGCGGCTGCGGCGTCTTCAAGCGTGACCGGTATGAATCGAAGATGATCCCCGGGTGCGAGTTGCCCCAGCTTCCAGCGATCGGCCGCGATCACGACGAATGGACAGACGAACCCGCCCAGGGAGGGACCGTCAGGACCGAGAAGGATCGGCATGTCGCCCGTAAAATCGACGGCACCAACCGCATAGGGATTGTCATGAATATTGGAGGGGTGCAGGCCTGCCTCGCCCCCATCGGTCCGCGCCCATTGCGGCTTCGGCCCGACCAGGCGAACCCCGGTCCGGTTGCTGTTGTAGTGCACCTTCCAATCGGCCGCGAGAATGACTTCGATATCGCGATCGGTGAAGAAGTCGGGTGCCCCGTGGGGGCCGTAGAGAACGCGCAGCGTCCACGTGTCCGCAAAGTGCGGGATCGGCAGGGGGGCCTGGGGCGTGCCTGTGTCCGCCGTACCCAGATGGAGCGTGTCACCTGCGAGCAGCCGCCGCGCCGCATGTCCGCCGAATTGGCCCAGCTCGAAAGTGCTGAGGCTATGGAGATAGGGCGCAATATCGAGGCCACCCGCGAAGAGTATATAGCCCCGAATTCCGCCCCCGCTGACGCGGCCGAGCGCGAGCGTCTGGCCTGCCATTACATCAATCGCCGTGCCGCGTTCGAGCGGCATGCCGTCCAGTCTGGCACCGAAATCAGCGCCGGTGAGGCATAGACGCGTGGAGGCGTTGAAGAACAGGGTTGGCCCGCTGACGGCGATCTCCAGGCCTGCCGTACCCTCGGCATTGCCGAGCAGCCGGTTGCCGATTCGGAAGGATCGGTCGTCCATCGGGCCCGAAGGTGGAACGCCGACGGACCACAGGCCCAGCCGGCCCGGCCAATCCTGCACGGAAGTGGCGGTGCCGCCGCTAATCACGCGGATGCTGCGCGGGCTATAGGCGATCGTGTCGAGAAGCCGGGTCGAGACACCTCCGTCGCAGAATGCCTTGTTTCGGACGACTTCGCGCAGCCAGCGAAGGTTGGTTTCGATGCCGTCCACTCGGCTTTCATCGAGCGCAGCCTGCATCGCCGATAAAGCCGCCTCGCGCGTGGAAGCATGAACGATCAGTTTGGCGAGCATTGGATCATACCACGCACTGATCGTGCTGCCCGCCATGCACCAGGTCTCGGCGCGGATATCCGGCGGAAAAGTGACGGCGGTCAACGTGCCTGAGGTGGGGCGATAATCGAGCGCGGGATCCTCAGCGTAGACACGCACCTGCAGGGCATGGCCGCGTGGTGTTGGCGGCTCGGCATCAAGGAAGGCGAAATCTCCCGCCGCACCCCGGATCATCCATTCCACGAGGTCGATTCCCATCACCTCCTCGGTGACGCCATGTTCGACCTGGAGGCGGGTGTTCATCTCCAGGAAGAAGAATTGCTGCCGCTCGGCATCGAAGAGGAATTCCACCGTGCCCGCGGAGCGATAGCAGACTGCCTCGCCGAGACGGACGGCGGCAGCGATGAGCTCGCCCCGTATGGTGGCGGGCAGGAGCGGCGCGGGAGCCTCCTCCACGACCTTCTGGTTGCGCCGCTGAAGCGAGCAATCGCGCTCGCCCAGGGCTACGACCCGGCCGGTGCCGTCGCCGAATATCTGTACCTCGATGTGGCGGGCGCGACCGACATAGCGTTCGAGGAACACGCCGGCATCGCCGAAATTGCCCTCGCCCAGGCGCGCGACGGCCGCAAAACCCTGCCGCACCGCCGTCTCATCCTCGCAGATGCGCATGCCGATGCCGCCGCCGCCGGCCGTGGCCTTCAATATGACGGGATAGCCGATCTCGCCCGCGGCTCTTGCGGCCTCCCCCTCGTCCGTCAGGAGGCCGGTTCCCCGCGCGAGGGGGACGTCGTGCTCGGCCG
>DATMIP010000119.1:0-3250 GCA_035554515.1 Sphingomonas sp.
CGGCGCGCACGCGCTCGGCAATGTCTGATACGACGCCGGCGAGCCATTCGCGCCGGATTTCGCCGGTTGGGTCGACGAGCAGCGACGACCCGATCTTTACGATCAGGCGCGGGCAGGCGGCGGGGGTGAAGCGGGCGCTCAAATCCCCTCTCCGCTTGGGGGAGAAGGAGACTCGCCCGAGATCCTCCCCTGCAGGGGGAGGTGGCATGCCGAAGGCATGACGGAGAAGGTGGCCCGCGCGCGACGCGCCCAGCCGCGAACCCCCTCCACCATACTGCGCGGCCGACGGCTTGCTCCGCAAGTCGACTTCGCTGATCGCCGCTTCGTCCCCCTCCCCTTGCAGGGGAGGATCTTTGGCCGTGCCATGCGGTGAACGTTGATGATAGGAAGCGTGCCCTCACCCTCCCACCGCCTTGTGGCGGCGGGCCCCTCCCTCTCCCCCAAGGGGAGAGGGGCTATAAGGGCGACCATGCGTCTTCTTCCTGCGGCTTGGGCGCGATCGGGCCGAGCTCGGCGACGATGCGGTCGAGCGCTTCCTCGACCCCCTGGCCGCCGGCTCCCGAGAGTAACAGCACCGTCTCACCCGAGGCCTTGGCCAGTTTCTTCGCGAGCTTCTCCGCGGCCTTCCCGTCGAGCGCGTCGACCTTGTTGAGCGCCAGGATTTCGGGCTTCTCGGTCAGCCCCGCACCATACGCATCCAGCTCGCCGCGCACGATGCGCCAGGCATCGATCGGATCGTCACCCGTCGCATCGACCAGGTGCAGCAGCACCCGGCATCGCTCGATATGGCCGAGGAAACGGTCGCCGATACCCGCGCCATCCGCCGCGCCTTCGATCAGCCCTGGAATGTCCGCGACCACGAATTCGCGCCCATGGCGCGTCGCCACGCCGAGCTGCGGGTGGATGGTGGTGAAGGGATAGGCACCCACCTTGGCGCCGGCATTGCTGACCGCGTTGATGAAGGTCGACTTGCCGGCATTGGGAAGCCCGACCAGCCCCGCATCCGCCAGCAGCTTCAGCCGCAACCAGACATACATTTCCTCGCCCGGCCAGCCGGGGCCGTGCTGACGCGGCGCGCGGTTGGTCGAGGTCTTGTAGCTGGCATTGCCACGCCCGCCATCGCCGCCCCTGAGCAGCACGATACGCTCGCCAGCCTTCGTGAAATCGGCGAGCACTTCCTCCTTATCGTCGGACAGAATCTGGGTTCCGACCGGGACCTTGATGATCAGGTCCTCGCCGCCCGCGCCGGTGCGGTTGGTGCCCGCGCCGGGGGTGCCGCGCTGGGCGCGGAAATGCTGCGTATAGCGAAAGTCGATCAGCGTGTTCAGCCCCGCCACCGATTCAAAGATGATGTCGCCGCCCTTGCCGCCATTTCCGCCATTCGGGCCGCCATATTCGATATATTTCTCACGCCGGAACGAAACCGCGCCCGGCCCGCCGCTTCCCGAGCGGATGAATATCTTCGCCTGATCCAGAAAGTGCATCGCTTCGGTCCATCCTGGCCGTCATGCCGGACTTGCTCTGGTATCCACGCGCTGCGGGCGATGCGCACGCGGCGCGGTGGACCCCGGAACATGTCCGGGGTGACGGCATGAGTTCGTTGGATCCTCCTCTAACGCAGCCCGGGGAAAATGCGAATCCCCGCTACGCCGCCAGCGCTTGCGAGGCTTCCTCCCGATCGCGCGTGTAGAGAAGGGTTTCCATGGCGCCGCGCGCCAGGCTGGCCGACCACATCTTCTTTCCAGTGGGCAGAAAGCCCAACTTGCGCAGCACATTGGCTGATCTGGCATTGTCGACGGCACGCTGCGCCTTGATCCGTGCCAGCCGCAGACTATTGTCGGCGAGCGCCAGCACGGCCCGACCGGCTTCGGTGGCATAGCCCCGATTCCACTGATCGCGCGCGATCCAATAGCCGAGCTCGGCGTCGGGATCGCCATGCAGGCCTATCCCGCCGATCAGCTGGTTGCTGCCGCGCAGGCAGATCAGGAAGCTGGGCCGCATCGGATGCTGCGGCAGACCCAGGAAGCTCTCCGCATCGTCGATTGTATAAGGCCAGTGGACGCGTGTCAGGTTACGCGCAATCTCCTGATCGCCAATCGCTTGCGTCAGCGCCGCCGCATCTTCAGCCCAGCCTGGCCGCAGCAGCAGCCGTTCGGTGATCGCGAACATGGGTATGGTCTCCTGTCGTTCGCCCTGCCGCAGAAGCGTTACGCGTCCGCGACACAGAGCCTGATCGTTGCTGGTGGAGCGTTCCGCGCTCCGCCGATGATGTGGATCAGGCTCTATTCAAAAGGTCGGGACCTTGATTCACGATCCAAGCGCGGCCTGGCTCGATCAAGGTTCTGGCATCAGGGAGACACGAAAAAGGGAGCCGGGGCGACCCGTCTCCCTGACGATCCGGCTTGGCCGGATCTCGGGTCGCCCTGTGGACGACCCGTTTTCACGTCCGTCCGTTATTCAGCCGCTTCGGCGGTAATGACGCTCACATAAGAGCGGCCGAGCTTGCCCTGGTGGAAGGCTACGCGTCCCTCGGTCAGCGCAAACAAGGTATGGTCCTTGCCCATACCGACGCCATTGCCCGCATAGACCTTGGTCCCGCGCTGGCGGATGATGATGTTGCCGCCGATCACGGCCTCGCCGCCGAACTTCTTGACGCCCAGGCGCCGGCCAGCCGAATCGCGGCCGTTGCGCGAAGAGCCGCCTGCTTTCTTATGTGCCATTGCTCTCTAGCTCCTGCTTACGCTTCGGCGGCCGCGGGCGCGGCTTCCGGAGCGGCCTTGGCCTTGTTCGCGGCCGGCTTCTTTTCGGCCTTCTGATCGCCGATCGCGGTGATCTTCAGGACGGTATGATATTGGCGGTGGCCGTTGCGGCGCCGGTAATTGTGGCGGCGGCGCTTCTTGAAGATGATGATCTTGTCGCCGCGGCCCTGGGCCACGATCTCGGCCGAGACCGTCAGGCCTTCGACCGACTTGAGCTCCGAGCCCTCGCCCGCGAGCAGGACGTCGCCGAGCGTGATCGCCGCGCCGGCGTCCCCGTCAAGCTTCTCGACGACAATCTTGTCTCCGGCGGCAACACGATACTGCTTGCCGCCTGTGCGCACGATAGCGAACATGGCTCTCTCTACTTTCGATTCCGGATCGTGGGCCGTCCCGAAGGGGCCCGCGAAAGCGCGCCAGCTAGGCAATTCGGCTTTCGGTGTCAAGGCGCTTCGGCCGTGTCTGCGTCGTTTTCAGCTGCGCCGAAGCGGCAC
>DATMIP010000120.1:0-7098 GCA_035554515.1 Sphingomonas sp.
TTCGCCTGCCGTCACGGCGATGAAATCGCGCCCGTAAAATACGCCAGTGACATCACCCAGCGAGAACAAGGCGGCCGCCAGCGGCGAGGCTTCCGCTTCGTCGGCGTCGGCGAAATCGCGCGGTGGCCCCGCCTCGATCACCGGGCGGCCGGGCATGAACTTCATGGTCGCCGGATTGGGTGTGGCTTCGGTCTCGATCAGCATAAGGCTCATGTGGGCCGAAGGGCGTGCCAGATCAAGGCTCGGCAGCCGCGCCAGACATGCTCGGCATGGCGCTCGGGCCGGGTGCAAATATGTTGCGGCGCACGCTATCGGAACGGCAGGATTCTCGACCTGCTTGCTTTCGCCTCCGCAACGGCCTATGTGCACCGCAGCACCAACGCATGAATGCGTCGGGCGAGCAGCGTGAACTTCCGCCATATGCGGGTCGTGCTTGCCGTGAGGTGCTGCCAGCCAAGGGCTCCCCTTTCACGCGGGTCGTCTCGATGAACCCGCTTGCCGGTCGTCGGACGCTTGAGTCCTGACGTGTCGGCACGCGCACTTGAAAGTGCATAATGATCAAATTTTCCGACCTCGGCCTCGCCGCGCCGCTTCAGCAGGCGCTCGCGACCAAGGGATATGACATGCCAACGCCAATCCAGGCGCAGGCCATCCCGGCCGTACTAGAAGGCCGCGATCTGTGCGGTATCGCACAGACCGGCACCGGCAAGACCGCCGCATTCGCGCTGCCGTCGCTCCACCGGCTCGCCGCCGAATTCAAGCCGCGTCCGCCGAAGGGTTGCCGGATGCTGGTGTTGGCGCCGACGCGCGAGCTCGCCAGCCAGATTGCCGAGAGCTTCACCGCTTATGGCAAGAATCTTCGCCTGTCGGTGATGACCGTGTTCGGCGGCGTACCGATCAACCGGCAGATGCGCCAGCTTCAGGCTGGTATCGATATTCTTGTCGCGACTCCGGGTCGTCTTCTCGACCTGATCGACCAGCGGGCACTCACCTTGCGTGATGTCGAGATCCTGGTGCTCGACGAAGCCGATCAAATGCTCGACCTCGGCTTCATCCACGCGTTGAAGCGCATCCACCAGCTCGTGCCGAAGAAGCGCCAGACCTTGTTTTTCTCGGCGACGATGCCGAAGACGATCGCCGATCTGGGCGACAGTTTCCTGACCAATCCCGTCAAGGTCGCGGTCGCACCGCCTTCCACCACCGCGGAGCGCGTCGAACAATATATCACCTACGTCAATCAGGCGGAGAAGCAGGCCCTGCTGACGCTTACGCTCAAGCGCGAGACGGTCGAACGCGCGCTCGTCTTCACGCGGACCAAGCATGGCGCCGATCGTGTGGTGAAGCATCTCGTCGCCGCCGGCATTCCGGCCAATGCAATCCACGGCAACAAGAGCCAGCCGCAGCGCGAACGCGCTCTGGCCGAGTTCAAATCGGGCCTGGCGCCGATTCTCGTCGCGACCGACATCGCCGCGCGCGGGATCGACGTGTCGGGGGTGAGCCACGTCTTCAACTTCGAAATTCCCAACGTGCCTGAGCAATACGTCCATCGCATCGGCCGCACGGCACGCGCCGGTGCCACCGGCATGGCGATCTCTTACGTTGCGGACGACGAGCGGGCCTATCTGAAGGGCATCGAGAAGTTGACCCGGGTGCGCCCGAATATCGTGCCCTTGCCCGAGAATTTCCTGGCCGAACAGGCGCGCCTGCCGAAGCCGGCCAAGTCGGATGAACGCGCGGAGCGCCCGCATGGCCAGCGCCATGGACAGGGGCAGCGTCGTTCGGACGGCGGGCGTGGTGGCGAACGCCCGGCGGGTGGCGCACCAAAGCGCCATTTCGGTCCCCGCAAGGGCGCGCCCGGCGCGCATCGGGGCGCGGTACGCAAGACCACCACCGGGCGGTAGCGCCTGCCAGGAACGGCTCGCTTTCTGCCGGAGCCGGTGGATCGATGCGCGCATCGGCTGACGCTTCGTCGCGTCACTATGCGCGCGGCGACCGATTCGCTTGGTCATTGTGAGCCGCATGACTCGCTAGGCAAGACTGGCGGGTCAGGCTAACCGATCGCCATGACGCTCGATCCGCTCGACCTCGCGATCAGGTTGATTGCCTGTCCCAGTGTCACACCAGCGGATGCGGGTGCTCAGGAAGTTCTGTCGGAGGCACTGCAGGCGATCGGATTTACCGTCCATCGCTTCTCGGCCGGCGCCGCCCCCGAGGGACCGGTCGAAAATCTTTTCGCGATCCGTGGCCAAGGCGCACCCTTTTTTGCCTTTGCCGGCCACACCGACGTCGTGCCGCCGGGGGAAGGCTGGACGGCTGACGCTTTCTCGCCACGCGTCGAAGGCGATCTTCTTTACGGGCGCGGCGCGGTTGACATGAAGGGCGCGATCGCCGCCTTCACGGCAGCCGCCGCCCGTATCACTGATCATCGCGGTACGCTCGCGTTCATCGTCACAGGAGACGAAGAAGGTCCGGCGACCCATGGCACCGTCGCCATCATCGAATGGATGGAGGCGCACGGTCACAGCCCAGACCTGATCCTGGTTGGCGAGCCGACATCGTCGGCGCGGCTGGGCGACACGATCAAGATCGGCCGGCGCGGCTCGGTCAACATCTGGATCGAGGTGCCGGGAACGCAGGGCCACGTCGCCTATCCCCATCTGGCTCAAAATCCGATCCCCGCTCTGGCGCGGATCGTGGCGAAACTTTCGGCGCTCGAGTTGGACCGGGGCAATGCGTGGTTTCAACCCAGCAATCTGGAAGTCACCGATATCGACACGGGCAACGGCGCCACCAACGTCATTCCAGGCGCGGCGCGGGCCCGGATCAACATCCGCTTCAACGATTCCCAGCGCGGCGCCGACCTGGTCGATAGGGTCGGCGCGATCGTAGGCGCCGAGGCCCCGCACGCCACGCTCAGCGCGCGTATCTCGGGTGAGGCTTTTCTGACGCCACCCGGCGATTTTTCCGCGCTGGTGAGCGGTGCCATCCAGCGGACTATCGGCGTCATTCCCGAGCTATCGACGACCGGCGGCACATCCGATGCGCGCTTTCTTTCGAAGCTCGCGCCGACGGTCGAGTTCGGGTTGATCAACGCGACAATGCACAAAGTGGATGAGGCAGTCGCGATCCCCGACCTTCACGCCCTGACCGACATCTATGCGGAGATCATTCGCCGCGCCTTCGCCGAAGGATGAGGTAGAGCGCCCCCGCCCCGCCATGCCGTGGATGAGCATGGCGAACCGCGGCGATGCGGTCGCGATAGCCCGATCCGCCCAGCCAGTCACCGATGCTCGCACGGATCAGTCCGCGCCTCTTGTCTTCAGCCCGCGGCGGCTTGCCGGTTATCACGAGCAATAGACGCACATCGTCGGCGACGGCGCGGGCCAGCGCTTGTTCGAGTGCCGCCTGGGCGGAGGTGAGCGTGTGACCATGGAGGTCAATCGTCCGTTCCGGCGCCACGCTGCCCTGACGCAGACGCCGGTCCCACCCGCCATCGAGCGTGTCGATCGAGGATTTGTGCTCCGTTCGCGTCGAGGGAGATCGCGGCGTATTTTTTTCGCGGGGGGTGGGAGGCCTCGGCTGCGCACGACGACGCCCGTCATATTCGCCGGGGACGAACGGAGGAGATATGGGCAGGTCGTCGGACACAATTTCCCGCCCCTCGAGCGGCGTCACCGTCGCCGCGACGCGCGCCCACAGCGCGCGTTCCTCAGCGCTGAGGCGCGGCCCCGCCGGCATTGCGTTGCTGGTCGATCAGCACGGGCCTGAGCCGCTCGATCGTGCCACGAGGAACCAGGATCAGCATCTGGCCGTGCGCCGACATGCCGCCGGCCGTCAGGCTCGCGATTACCCCCGCGCCCCAGTAAGTATCGATCCGATTCGCGCCTTTGATCGCTCCGCCCGTATCCTGTGCCACCCAAAGCCCGGTCACTTCCGGGCGATCGGCCGACAACCAGAGCGGAGCGCCAAGCGGCGTGAAGGCAGGGTCGGCGGCGACACTGACATGGCCGACCACCGGCGCGCCCAGCGCGCCAATCGGCGCGGCGCCGGTAAGCTCCCGGAAAAACACCACGCTTTTGTTCTGTTCGAGCAGCGCCCGGGTCTCGTCGGGATGATCGGCAAGATATTGTTTTATCCCCTGCATCGAGGTCGCATAGCTGGTACCCGGACCGATCAGCCCGCGATCCCGCATCAACTTGCCTATGCCGGTATAATCGCGGCCATTCTGCGAATCATAGCCGATCCACATATATGTTCCGTCGGGAAGGTGCAGGCGGCCGGAGCCCTGTATCTCCAGGAAGAACAGTTCGACCGGGTCCTGCGCCCAGGCCAGTTCCAATCCCTTGTTGGCGAGCGCTCCGGCGTTGATCTCGGCCCGGTCGTAGAACAACGTAAATGCGCCGTCCTGCATCCGGCCGCGGATCTTCTTGCCGGACGGCGCGCCGCCGGAAGCGGTCCCGCTATCCATCTCGATCAGGTCTGGCGGGCGGCGATAGATGGGCACATCATAGCCGGCATCATGGGTGCGCGAGCCTTCGATCTCGGGGGCATAATAGCCGGTCGCGAATAAGGCTCCGTTGCCCACGAGCAGGGTTTCGAACTGCGTCTGGAAGAAGGTGACAGCATCAATATCGGGCAGCACCGCGGCCGCGCATGCCGGCGTCCAATCGGCAGCTTTGGTGAGGCCGCTCAAATCGTTGCGCCGAAGCAGCGACCGGCACGATGCCCTGAAGGCATTGCGGGCGGCAATGGCCTGGTCGATGGACACGTCGAGCGAGGAGATGGGCGGGCCGGCGGACACTCCCATTTCTATCGCGTTTCGCGGAGGGGGCGGCTTGGGGGGAGCGGCAGGCGCCACGGGTGGCTGAGGATGCGTGGCCACCGGGCCGGCATGGTGGCGATCGCGCGGCACGGTCGAGCAGGCGGCGACGAACATCGACGCGACGAGCGCGGCTGCAAGGCGAAATGGGCCTGCGCTCATGAAAAGGTCAGGCTGCCTCGTCGGTCTCGGTGAGCATCCAATTGGGATTGGGCGATTTGACCGGACGGCTGAACGTCCAGACATCGTGGGTTGGAACCGCGTCGGTCAGCGATCCGGCAATGACGTTGCCCTCGCGGTCCCGCGTCACCGCCGCAACGTCTGCTTCGAAACGCATACGGATGCGTGCGACGCCATTTTCGACCGTTGCATCGTCAATCTGCGCCTGCTCGATCGAGATCAGGCGATTGTCGAGTTTCTCGCCTGCTTCCTCACGAGCATGGATGGCGTGCGCGAAGGCGTGCGCGACATCGCTGTCTACCATCTTGTCGAGCGCGTCCTGATCGCCCCGCCAATAGGCTTCGAGCACCATCGCATAAGCCGACTTGGCGCCTTCGACGAAGCGGGCCACGTCGAACTGCGGGTCCGCCGCGGCGATAGCACGGAGCCCCGAAGTGGCGCTGGCCGAGGGAGCGGACTCCTGCCCCGCCGTGGGCGCATGATCGGTTTCGGCCGCCTTCAGGTTCACCCCGCGAACCATCGGAACACTTTCGGGCTTGGCGACCGTCTGTTCGTGGCCCGTGCGACGGCCCAACACGCTCCACAGGCGAAGCGCTACGAATACGAATACCAGCGCAAGGACTATTAAAGCGGTCACCCGGCCTCCAAAGCATGAGCAGGTTTAACATAGGGTGCATGGCACCAATCTGCAAACGGCTCGACTGTCGATTAGACGCTGCGGCCACGTTTAGGGTTCCGCATTGCCCTCTTCGGGCCGGGCTGCTAGCGGCTGGCCGCCTGCGGCGCCGCGTTATTGGCGGGCCGCTCCAAACATTTCAGGACTGAAGGACGCCATGGCCGACGAGGACACCAACGCAACGCCCGAAGGCGGACAGCCCAACGGGGCGGATATCAGCCCGCAGATCGGCCTGATCGCCCAATATGTGAAGGATCTCTCATTCGAGAATCCGAATGCGCCAGGCGTCTACCAGGCACAGGTCCAGCCGCAGATCGACGTGCAATTCCACATCAGCGTCGCGCCGGTTGCGGACGACGTCCACGAAGTGACGATGAAGATCGAAGTCCGTGCGCAGGGTGAGGCCGGGGCGACGATGTTCGCTGTCGAACTGGCTTATGCCGGTCTCTTCGGCGCCAGAAATGTCGATCCCCAGCAGCTTTCGCCCTTCCTATATGCCGAGGCACCGCGCCTGCTGTTCCCATTCGCGCGCCGGATCGTCGCCGAGGTGGTGCGCGACGGCAATTTTCCTCCATTGCTGCTCGATCCGATCGATTTCGCGGCGATGTATCTCCAGCAGGCCCAGGCGGCCGGCCAGTTGGCCGAGAGCGAGCCCGCCGGCCAGGCGTAAAGGGGCCTGGGGCAGCAGCCGATGGGTCTCGCCCGCTCGCTCGGATCGGTCGGCGGGCTGACTCTCGCGAGCCGCGTGCTCGCGCTGATACGCGACGCGCTGCAGGCGACCTATGTCGGCGCCGGCTTTGCATCCGATGCCTTTCTCGTCGCCTTCCGCCTGCCCAATATGTTCCGCGCGCTCTTCGCCGAGGGCGCCTTTTCGGCCGCCTTCATTCCCATGTTCAACCGCAAGGCGGCTGAAGAAGGGGGATTGCCCTCGGCGGTCGACTTCGCGGAACGCGCGCTCGCTATATTGTTCCCGATCCTGCTGCTGTTCACGGTCCTGATGATCGTCGCGGCCTGGCCGCTGACATGGTTGCTGTCGTTAGGTTTCCACCGCCAGCACCCGACCCACACGCAATTCGCCTTCGCCGTCCTGCTTTCGCGGATCACCATCCCTTATCTGATGCTCATCAGTCTGGCATCACTGCTGGGTGGCATATTGAACTCGCTCGACCGCTTCTGGGTCAATGCCGCGGCGCCCATCCTGCTGAATGTCGCCATGGTGACCGGCCTGATTCTCTTCCACGGTACAGATGCTTATGCGACAGCCCGGATCCAGGCCGTCTCGGTCACGATCGGCGGCGCGCTTCAGCTCGTCTGGCTGCTCGTGGCCTGCCAACGGGCGGGCGTGAGCATGCGCCTTCGCAGGCCCCTGTGGGATGACGACGTGCGACGGCTGATGAAGCTGATATTGCCCGCCGCGGCCGGG
>DATMIP010000121.1:0-4436 GCA_035554515.1 Sphingomonas sp.
TTGTTCCGTAGTCGAAGATAGGGACGGCAGCGGAACGGCGCAACCGAGACCGAAAACACCCCCGTCAAGATATTCCAGCGGTGTAAAGCAAGCTCCGCTCGCTCCCGCATCGCACGATCAGCCAGGCTCCAAGAACGTCACAACTGCGTTCCGAATCCGTCAGGTGATGCCAGCTTGCGCTGATGATTTAGGCTGAATCGCCCGCGACCCATCCTGTTGCATCACCCCAGCGAGGCCGAGGCTCAGAATGGCAAGGCGAAGGTGATCATCAACCGCTTGCTGCCGAACATCCCCGAATCCGCATGCGCAGCGAGCGTGGAGTTGCCGAACAGTCTTACTTCCGCCCGTACCGGCTTTTGATCATAGCGATGATCGTCGGAGCGCTTCAGCCGGTATTGCTGATCTGCATTTCTATTCGCGCATACGACGACCTCGTCGCTCGACGTCCGGCTGTCGCATCGGTCGGCCGGTGGGTGGAGATAGATATGGGGAGGCGCGGGATCGGCTGCCTCAACAGCCGGCGGCTCGATCGCGATGGCAAGCAGGAACATGAGCACCATCGAAATGCTTCCGCCGGACCGGGTTCCGCGCGACTGCAACCGCCTATAGCAGGTCGTCAGTCCTCCCGCACCAGCCGATCGCCGTCGATTCGGCGGTAAAAACAGCTGCGTTCGCCAGTGTGACAGGCCGGCCCGGCGGGATCGACCTTTAGCCAGATTGCGTCCTGATCGCAGTCGATCCGCATCTCCGTGACCTGCATGACGTTGCCCGACGTCTCCCCCTTCTTCCACAAAGCCTTTCGCGAGCGCGACCAGAACCAGGCCTCGCCGGTGTCGGCAGTGCGCGCCAGCGCATCGGCATTCATGTGCGCGACCATCAGCAGCTCGCCGCTCACGCTATCGGTGACGATCGCAGTGACAAGTCCCGCCGCGTCCCATTTCGGGGTCAGTTCGCCGCCTTGTTCGATTTCGTCACGCATGGCGCCGGGCATAGCGGCAAAAGGAAAATCGGAAAACTTCGTCATCGAGCCGTCACAAGGGGCGACATTCACGATGGACGCCCCTATATGGGCGTCGCTACGCCAATAGGGCTGAGATGCTCACCACCAATCCATTCGACGATGACAAGCTGCGCGAAGAGTGCGGTATCTTCGGTGTCTACAACGCCGAATCGGCGGCTGCGGTCGTCGCACTTGGCCTGCATGCGCTCCAGCATCGCGGACAGGAGGCGGCGGGAATTACGAGCTGGGACGGACAGCTGTTCCACAGCCATCGGGCCATGGGGCATGTCGCGGGCAATTTCGATCGCGATGAGATCATCCGCTCGCTGCCGGGCGGCGTCGCTTGCGGCCATGTCCGTTATTCGACCACCGGCGAGACGGCGCTGCGGAATGTTCAGCCTTTGTTCGCGGAATTGGCCGGCGGAGGTTTCGCGGTCGCGCATAATGGCAATCTTTCCAACGCGATCCACATTCGCAGCGAACTGGTCCGCCGCGGTTCGATCTTCCAGTCGACGAGCGATACCGAGACGATCATCCATCTCGTCGCGACATCGACCTACCCGACCCTGATCGATCGCTTCATCGACGCGCTGCGCCGGATCGAGGGCGCCTATTCGCTGATCTGCATGACGCGCGAGGGCATGATCGCCTGCCGCGATCCGCTGGGCATCCGTCCGCTGGTAATGGGCAAGCTGGGTGACGCCACGATCTTCGCCTCGGAAACCGTGGCGCTCGACGTGTGCGGCGCCGAATTCCTGCGCGAGATCGAACCCGGCGAGATCGTGATCGTGTCGGATACGCTCGTCCGCTCGATCCGCCCCTTCGCGCAGGTTGCGCCGCGCCCGTGCGTGTTCGAGCATGTCTATTTCTCGCGGCCCGATTCGGTGATGGGCGGCCAATCGGTCTATTCGGTGCGCAAGGCGATCGGCGCCGAGCTCGCTCGCGAGGGGCCGGTCGACGCCGACTATGTCATTCCCGTGCCCGATTCGGGGGTGCCGGCGGCGATCGGTTATGCGCAGGAATCAGGTATCCCGTTCGAACTTGGCATCATCCGATCGCATTATGTCGGGCGTACCTTCATCCAGCCGGCGGACAATATCCGTCACCTGGGCGTCAAGCTGAAGCATAATGCCAACCGGGCCTTGCTCGAGGGCAAGCGCATCATATTGGTGGACGATTCGATCGTACGCGGCACTACGAGCATGAAGATCGTGCAGATGATGCGCGATGCCGGCGCAACCGAAGTCCATATGCGGATTGCCTCCCCGCCGACGCGCCACAGCTGCTTTTACGGCGTCGACACGCCGGAGCGCGCGAAGCTGCTTGCCGCGCGCATGACGGTCGACGAGATGGCGGCCTATATCAACGCCGACAGCCTTGCCTTCGTCTCGGTCGATGGTCTCTATCGTGCGCTGGGCGAGCAGGGACGCCTGTCCGGCCGTCCGAGCCATTGTGACGCCTGCTTCACCGGCGAATATCCCACGCCGCTGACCGATCATGACGATATTCCGGACCAGTTTGCTCTTCTTGACGAGCGCATTCCGGCCTGACCCGGCGCTATCTGATGACGCCTTGGCGGGATATGGGGATTTGGCGCGCTGAACCATCTTCCTTCCGCAAGGATCCGCCTCTAGGGCGCGGCTAATGTCCGAACGCCCCTTTGCCGAAAACATCGCCCTCGTCACCGGTGCCAGCCGCGGCATCGGTGCGGCCACCGCGCTCGCGCTTGCCGAGCGAGGCGCGCATGTCATCCTGGTCGCGCGTACCGTTGGCGGGCTGGAGCAAACCGAAGAGGCGATCCATGCAGCCGGAGGCACGGCGACGATCGCGCCGCTCGACCTGGCCGACGGCGATTCGATCGGAAGATTGTCGAGCGCGGTGGGAGAGCGCTGGGGCAGGCTCGACATGCTTGTGCTCAACGCGGCGATTCTGGGCGCCCTCGCCCCCGTCCCGTCGATCGATGCCAAGGAGTTTTCGCGCGTGCTGACGCTCAACGTCGGCGCCAACCAGGCGCTGATCGCGGCATTCGATCCGTGGTTACGGCAGAGCGCGGCGGCCCGGCTGATCGCCGTCACGTCCAGCGTCGGGACAAGCCCGCGCGCTTATTGGGGCGGCTATGGCGCCTCCAAGGCGGCGCTCGAAACGCTCGCATTGACCTATGCCGATGAAATGTCCGGGCTGGGCGACCTCAGGGTCGCGATCGTCGATCCCGGCGCAACCGCAACGGCCATGCGCACCGACGCCTTCCCCGGCGAGGATCCAGCGACAATCAAACAACCTGCCGTTGTCGGTGCGGCTATCGCCGATCTGCTCGCAAGTGATTTCCCGACCGGATACCGCCTGCGAGTTGAGGGCTAGCTGGCCGGGCGCGCCGCCTTGGCCATTACCAGGGTCCGCAGGAATGTTCCGCGGTCCTCTTCGGGCAGCTGCTTGAGCACGGCGATCAGGCGATCATTATTGTGCGTTCGAATCTGGGTCTGAACCGCCTCCTGCTGGCGCAGCGCGGTGGTGACCTTTTCGACGTCGATCACCGGCGCCATCACCGCGGTGGTGAGCAGGTCGTGGGCTGCTCGCTGCTGTTTGGCGAGCGCCTGGAGCTGCGGATCGGGCGTGCCCTGAGCCTTGGCCAGGATCGCGTTGCCCGCATCCGACACGCCTGGAAACCGCTTCGATGCGGGGGGCGGCGACGCCGCCGGGGCGGCGGCTGGCTTTGCCGGCGTGGTCGCGGCCTGACCCGCGCCAGCGAACAGGAGCATAATCAGGGGGAGAATGGGTTTCATGCAGATATGCTCCGAAGATTTGTTCGACATAGTGGGGCGGACCGCATGAACGCAATCTTGATCCGATCGCCGATCTGGACGAAGCCGCGTGGATGGACGATCTGCCTTACCGCCCGGCCGCCGGGATCATGCTTCTCAATGCCGACGGCAAAGTGTGGGTCGGGCTGCGGATCGATAATATCGCGGAGGCCTGGCAGATGCCGCAAGGCGGGCTCGACCCGGACGAAGACCCAGAGGCTGGCGCCTTGCGCGAGCTGGAGGAGGAGACGGGTATCCGGGCCAATCAGGTGAAGATACTTGCCCGTGCTTCGCGTACCTTCGATTATGATCTGCCGCCCGAACTTGTCGGCAAATTGTGGAAGGGCCGATATCGCGGTCAGCGCCAAAGCTGGTTCCTGATGCGTTTCATCGGGCGTGACGAGGATATCAGCCTGGAAACCGATCACCCCGAATTCCGCGCCTGGAAATGGGCCGAACCCGGTCATCTTCCCGACATGATCGTGCCGTTCAAGCGGCAACTCTATAGGGATGTATTGGCGGAATTCGCGCCTTTGATCGGGCGGGATTGAGCGAGGAATAACTATGCCGAGCCGCGCGCTGATGACGTTGATCTTGCTAACCGCGATCACGACCGCGCGCGCCGAGACACCACCAGC
>DATMIP010000122.1:0-5405 GCA_035554515.1 Sphingomonas sp.
CGTAAAAGGCCCGGGATTTATCCGCGCTGCTGACCGCGAAGCCAACATGGTCGATCATTCCACTCTCCAGCCCATCCGTTGCGCTTCACCAGCGAAACGCAATCATTTCCCCGCAATCTTCTTGGCCGCCTCGATCAGTTCGACCGGCATCATCGCGATGATCGTTGAATTATGCTCGCCGCCGATTTCGGCGAGCGTCTGCAGCCGCCGCAGTTCGAGCGCGCCGTCGGTACCGCCGATTATGCCCGCCGCCTCGGCCAGTTTCTGCGCCGCCTCCTGCTCGCCTTCCGCCTTGATGATGCGCGCACGCTTCTCGCGCACCGCTTCGGCTTCGCGGCCGATCGCGCGCTGCATCTGTTCGGGAATGTCGAGATCCTTCATCTCGATCGAATCGACCACCACGCCCCAATGATCGCAGGCGCGCGCCAGCATGTCCTGCAGACGCTGGTTGATCAGAAGCCGCTCCTTCAGCATCTGATCGAGATCGGACTGGCCGATCGCGTCGCGCATCGCCGTCTCGGCCGCCTGGATCACTGCGCCCTGCCAGTTCTGGACGGTGGTCACGACCCGGGTCGCGTCCTTCGCGCGGAACCACAAGACGGCATTGACCTTCACCGGCACGCCATCGCGCGTCACCGTCTCCTGCGTGTCGAGGACGCTGGTGATCGTGCGAAGATCGACCTTCACGACGCGATCGACGAAGGGCACCAGCCAGAACCAACCCGGCCCCTTCGATTCGCCGAGCCGGCCAAGCCGGAACAATACGGCGCGTTCATATTCCTGGTTCATGCCGAAAGATTTGAAGACCGTCGGCAGCAGAATGAACATCAGGACGAAGAATATGATTAGCCCGGTTGTGAAGATCATCGTCCCGCCTCCGCTACCGGTTCAAACCGCCGGCAAACTGTCCTACGCCGCCACGCGATGACACACCAGATTCACATTGTCGGCGGCGGGCTTGCCGGATCCGAAGCTGCCTGGCAGCTCGCCGAAGCGGGTTTCAAGGTCCGCCTGTCCGAGATGCGGGGGATCGAGGCCACCCCCGCCCATCATAGCGATTCGCTCGCCGAGCTCGTATGCTCGAACAGCTTCCGCTCCGACGATGCCGAACATAATGCGGTCGGCCTGCTCCATGCCGAAATGCGCGCGCTCGGCTCGCTGATCCTGCGCGAGGCCGACGAGCATCGCGTGCCGGCGGGATCGGCACTTGCGGTCGATCGCAATGGCTTCGCCGAGGGTGTTACCACGGCGATCGAAGAGCATCGCAACATCGAACTGGTGCGCGAACGGGTGGATGGGCTGCCGGAAGGCCCGGCGATTATCGCTACCGGCCCGTTGACGGCGGCTTCGCTGGCAGAGGCCGTTCGCGCGGAAACCGGCGAGGACGCACTCGCTTTCTTCGATGCGATCGCTCCGATCGTGCACCGCGACTCGATCGATATGACGACCGCCTGGTTCCAGTCGCGCTGGAACAAGGGAGATGGCCAAGATTACATCAATTGTCCCATGTCGAAGGACGAATATCTCGCCTTCCATGCCGCGCTGATCGCGGGCGAGAAGGCGGAGTTTCGCGAATGGGAACGCAACACCCCCTATTTCGAGGGCTGCATGCCGATCGAGGTGGCGGCCGAGCGCGGCGTCGATACGCTCCGTTATGGCCCGATGAAGCCGGTCGGTCTCGACGATCCGCGCACCGGCCGCTGGCCTTATGCGGTCGTCCAACTGCGTCAGGACAATGCGCTGGGCACGTTGTGGAACATGGTCGGCTTTCAGACCAAGCTCAAACATGCCGAACAGGTCCGCGTCTTCCGCACCATTCCGGGGCTTCAGCATGCGGAATTCGCCCGGCTGGGCGGGCTGCATCGCAACACGTTCATCCAGAGTCCCAAGCTGCTCGACCGCAGCCTGCGTCTGAAGTCGCGGCCGAACATCCGCTTCGCCGGGCAGATCACGGGCTGTGAAGGCTATGTCGAAAGCGCCGCGATCGGCCTGCTGGCGGCCCGGTTCGCGGCAGCGGAGCTGGTGGGCGGCGATCTCGCGGCGCCTCCGGCCGAAACCGCATTGGGCGCCTTGCTCGGGCATATTACAGGCGGTGCGGAGACCGAAACCTATCAGCCAATGAACGTCAATTTCGGACTGTTCCCGCCGCTTGCCGGCATATCGAAAAAGGCCGATCGCAAGGCGCTGATGGCGCAGCGGGCACGCACGGCACTGGCGGAATGGCAGGCCGCTCTGCCCGACGCCGCCTAGGATCCAAATGTACAAGTCATAATCGCGCGGTTATCTGCGCGAAGACCGCCTTTGTCACATAAGCGTCACGGAGCCTCCATAGAGCCTCGGCGAGGGCGTCCTGCGCCGCTTTCTTCCAGGGGATTTTTATGTTGAAGACGTTTGTCGCCGCGATTGGCGGACTCGCCATCGCTTCTACCGCGGCTGCCGCCGATATTTCGGGCGCGGGTGCGACCTTCCCCGCCCCGGTTTATGCCAAGTGGGCCGAAGCCTATAAGGCGCAGACCGGCATCGGCCTCAACTATCAGGCGATCGGATCGGGCGGCGGCATCAAGCAGATCAAGGCCAAGACGGTCGATTTCGGCGCATCGGACAAGCCGCTGAAGCCCGATGAACTCTCGGCTGCGGGCCTTTACCAGTTCCCGACCGTCGTCGGCGGTGTCGTACCCGTCATGAACCTCCCTGGCATCAAGCCAGGTCAGGTCAAGCTGACCGGCACGCTGCTCGGCGATATCTTCCTTGGTAAGGTGACGCGCTGGAACGCGCCCGAGATCGCGGCGATCAACAAGGGTGTGCCGCTCCCGAACTTGCCGATCACCGTCGTGCATCGTTCGGACGGATCGGGCACCAGCTTCCTCTTCACCTCCTATCTGGCGATGAAGAACCCGGCCTGGGCTTCGCAGGTTGGCGCCAGCGACTCGGTCCAGTGGCCGACCGGGCTCGGCGGCAAGGGCAATGACGGCGTCGCCGCCTTCGTCAAGCAGACGACCGGCGCGATCGGCTATGTCGAATATGCCTATGCCAAGCAGAATCACTCGACCTATGCGCTGATGCAGAACAAGGCCGGCAAGTTCGTCGCTCCGGCGGCGCCCGCCTTCGCCGCCGCAGCTGCCAGTGCACCGTGGCTGCGTTCGCCCGGCAATTACATCCTTCTGCTCGATCAGCCGTCAGCCGCCGCATGGCCGATCACCGGCGCGACCTTCATCCTGGTCTATCGCAACCAGGAAAATGCCGCGAACGGCGCCTCGGTCCTCAAATTCTTCGAATGGGGCTACAATAAGGGCGACGGCCTCGCCGCGAGCCTCGATTATGTGCCGCTGCCGGCGAACGTGAAGGGCCTGCTCAAGAAGCAGTGGGCATCATCGGTTCAGGCAGGCGGCAAGCCTGTCTACGTCGCCAAGTAAGATAATGACGGGCGCCGAAGCACTTTCCTCGCTTCGGCGCCCTCTTTACGAGTCCAGCATGGCCAGCATCGACACCAGCCCGCGCGGCGCGCCTCCGGGCCACGCCACCGGCGAAATCATATTTCGCTTCGCCTGCGCGGCCGCTGCCACGTTCCTGCTGGCTGCCCTCGCCGGCGTCGTCGTCAGCCTGTTCATCGGCGGTCTCCCCGCCTTCCGCACCTTCGGCTTCGGTTTCCTGACCTCGACCACCTGGAATCCGGTGACGGAGGTGTATGGCGCCGCCGGGCCGATCGCCGGCACGATCATCACCTCATTCCTGGCTTTGCTGGTCGCGCTGCCCTTGGCTCTGGGCGTTTCGGTGTTCCTCGTCGAATTCTGCCCGGCGCGCATCTCGGGGCCGATCGCGATCGCGGTCGAACTGCTCGCCGGCATACCCTCGATCGTCTACGGCATGTGGGGCCTGTTCGTGCTCGCGCCGTGGTTCGCGGCGCATGTCCAGATGCCGATCGCGATGCACGTCGATCCCACCACCTTTCTCGGCAAGATTTTCGGCGGCACGCCCAACGGCGCCAATATCTTCACGGCTTCGCTGATCCTCGCGGTCATGATCCTGCCTTATATGGCGGCGGTATTCCGCGAATTATTCCTGACCGTGCCGCCGCAGGTGCGCGAGGCCGCCTACGGGCTCGGCTGTACCCCGTTCGAGGTGATCAAGGCGGTCGTGATCCCCTATGTCCGCCGCGGCATGATCGGCGTGATCATGCTCGGCCTTGGCCGCGCGCTCGGCGAAACGATGGCGGTTACCTTCATCATCGGCAACGCGCATGGCTTCCCGCATTCGCTGTTCGATAGCGGCTCGACCATCGCGTCGACCGTCGCCAACGAATTCGCCGAGGCGACGAGCGATATGCATACTTCGGCGCTCATCGCGCTCGGCTTCCTGCTGTTCGTGATCACCTTCATCGTGCTGGCGGTAGCCCGGCTCCTCCTGCGTGAGGCGAAAGTCTGATGACCCGCGCTGCCCGTCGTCGCGCCTTCAACGGGGTGTTCGTCGTCCTGTGCGGGATCGCCACCGCCATCGCCCTGAGCGCGCTGGTGATGATCCTGTGGACCCTGCTCAGCAAGGGGGTCGGCGGGATCGACGGGATGATCTTCACGCGCGATCAGCCAGCCCCGGGATCGCCTGGCGGTCTGCGCAACGCGATCGTCGGTTCGCTCATCATGTGCAGCATCGGCATGGGAATCGCGCTGGTGGTCGGCATCCTCGCCGGCACCTGGCTCGCCGAATATGGCGCAGGTACCCGATACGGCCATGTCGTACGCTTCTTCAACGACGTGCTGATTTCGGCGCCGTCGATCCTGATCGGCCTGTTCGTCTATGAATTGCTGGTCGCGCCCTTCCATGGCTTTTCAGGCTATGCTGGCGGGGTCGCGCTGGCCTTCCTCGCGACGCCGATCGTGGTGCGCACGACCGAGGATATCCTGTCGCTCCAGCCCGGCGCACTGCGCGAGGCAGGCATGGCACTGGGCGCGAGCCGCGCTTTCGTGATCCGCAAGATCATCTGGAAGTCAGCGCGCACCGGACTTCTGACCGCCGGCCTGCTCGGCTTCGCTCGCATATCGGGCGAAACCGCGCCGTTGCTGTTCACCTCGCTCGGCAGCCAATTCTACAATCACGATCCGTCGCAGCCGATGGCGAGCCTGCCGACCACCATCTTCCAGTTCGCGCTGTCGGCCTATGACGACTGGCAGCGCCTGGCCTGGGTTGGCGCGCTGCTGATCGCAGTCGCAGTCCTCTTCATCAACATCGTCGGGCGGGTTCTCGCCCGGGAGACGCATCGTCCATGACCGATACCGCCGTGATGAACCCGCCCGCGAGCTCGGCCGGCGAAGAGCAGTTCATGACCCGTCCCGAGGGCGAACTGCTGCTGGAATCGCGCAACCTCAAATTCTTCTACGGCGCCAACGAGTCGCTGCACGGCGTCGATCTGC
>DATMIP010000123.1:0-7824 GCA_035554515.1 Sphingomonas sp.
AAGTTTCGTCGCGGCAAAAGGGCCTTGCCGACGATCAGTGGAAGACGCTTGTCTTCTATTGTCATGGTCGTCGGGTCGCTGAAAATTGCCAGCGCTTTCCCGAAACGGACGCACTTCTGCGCCGCATCCCGCAGATGCGCACGGCCATGTTCTCGATCCTCGACGGGGGCGCGCATATTCCCGCGCATCACGGCCCCTACAAGGGCGTATTGCGCTACCATCTGGGGCTGCGCGTGCCGGCGCAGGGCGACGCCTGCTGCATTCGCGTCGACAATGAAATCCGGTCATGGGAAGAGGGCAAGAGCCTGATATTCGACGATACGTACGAACATGAAGTATGGAATCGCGATCCGCGCCAGCGGGTTGTGCTGTTCGTCGATATCCTGCGCCCGATGTCGCCGCCGCTCGCGATCCTCAACAGGGCGCTGGCGGGCATCATCGAACGCGTCGGCGATGTGCGCGAGGTTCAGGCGAAGGCCGGCCAGTTCGCGCGGCCGTAAAGCCGGGACATCATGGCATTCGCCTCGATCGCCGAACGCCGCGGCCATGGCCCACGAAGCCGGCCGCATATGGCCGGCGGACAGGCTGCGGAACCGGGGCGGGCGCGATGCCCAGGTTCCGCGCTAGAGCATGATGACTTTTGACTGAACCGTCATTGCGAGCGGAGCGAAGCAATCCACTGCACACCGTCCAGACTGGATTGTTTCGTCGCTACGCTCCTCGCAATGACAAATCAGGTACGACAAAAGTCATCATGCTCTAAAATCTAGGCCTTGCCGACGATGCTTTCGGGCAGATCCTTGCCGAATACACGCTGATAATATTCGGCGACGAGCGCCCGCTCGGCCTCGTCGCATTTGTTAAGGAAGGACAGGCGGAAAGCGAAGCCGATATCGCCGAGTATCAGCGTGTTCTGCGCCCATGAAATGACGGTGCGTGGGCTCATGACGGTCGAGATGTCACCCGCCATGAAACCCTGGCGGGTGAGATCGGCGACCTTAACCATGGCATCGACCGTCTTCTTCCCATCGGGCTTGTCATATTCGCCCGATTTGGCGAGCACGATCTGCGCCTCGATCGCGGCCGGCAGGTAATTGAGCGTGACGACGATGTTCCAGCGATCCATCTGCCCCTGATTGATCTGCTGAGTTCCGTGATAGAGGCCGGTCGTGTCGCCCAGCCCGACCGTGTTCGAGGTCGCGAACAGGCGAAAATAGGGATTGGGCCGAATTACGCGATTCTGATCGAGCAGGGTCAGCTTGCCCTCAGTTTCCAGCACGCGCTGGATCACGAACATCACGTCGGGGCGGCCCGCATCATATTCATCGAATACGAGAGCGGAGGGCGTCTGCAGCGCCCACGGCAGCAGGCCTTCGCGGAACTCGGTGACCTGCTGGCCCTCGCGCAGCACGATCGCATCACGCCCGACCAGGTCGATGCGGCTGATATGTGCGTCGAGATTGATGCGGATCATCGGCCAGTTGAGCCGCGCCGCCACCTGTTCGAGGTGCGACGACTTGCCGGTTCCGTGATAGCCCTGGACCATCACGCGCCGGTTGAACGCGAAGCCGGCGCAGATCGCGAGCGTCGTGTCGGGATCGAACACATAAGCCGGATCGAGATCAGGGACGCGCTCGTCGGCCTCCGAGAAGGCTGGCACTTCCATGTCCGAATTGATGCCGAACAGGTCGCGCACCTTCTTGATCTGATCGGGCGCGGCCATCACCGTATCGGAACGGCTGTCGGGCTGGATATTGGACAGGTCGGCCATGGTGGGTCTCGAAATGCGTTGAGAAGGGAGTCGCAATGGCGGTTAGAACCGCCGCGCGCCGCGCGCAACCGATCAGCCGGTCAGGCGATTTTGGCAGGCAGCGGGAACAAGGTGACGAAACGCTCGGCGAGCGCATGGTCTCCCTCGATTCGAATCGCGCCCGCTTGCTCCATCGCGGCAAGCGATTGGCCGCCATACACCGCCGCCGCGATCAGCGCCGCATCCTCGCTGGCGAACGCCACGTCGGGATCCTCTGCCTCAGCGCGCCGCACGTCGAGCCGATTGTCGTGGAGATGCGCGGCGAACGGATCCGGGCCGATACGAAAGCCCATCCGCATCTCCAGCCCTTTCGCACGCCTGACATCGAGCATCGTGCGGAAGGACATCATCAGCGACGCACCGCTCAACGGCAGGCGGGGATCGTGCAAAGGCGAGCGCACCGCCCAGCGCCCGAGCGCAGCCAGCGGCACCTCGCTCTCATAACCCCAATCGGTCAGCTCATAGACCTGGACCGAAGCGGGCGGTGGCAGTCTCCGGCGCACGAGCACGCCATTGCCCTCCAGGCTTTCTAGCCGCTGCGTCAGCACGTTGGCGCTGATGCCGGGCAAACCGCGCTTGATCTCGCCGAAGCGGCGCGGGCCGAACATCAATTCACGGAGGATCAGCGGAACCCAACGTTCGCCCACCAGCTCCAGCGCGAACGCCATCCCGCACGCATCGTCATAGAGGCGGCGGGGAAGCGTTGCCGGGCCCGATTCCCAGGCTTCGGTTATTTTTTCTAACTCCATGGTTGTTTTTTATAACCAATAGGCGCATCCAATGCAAGCCAAGTGATTCGCAACGAGGAGGAAGCACCATGGAACGCCAGATCTTCATCAATCTGCCGGTGGCCAATGTGGTCGCATCATCGGCTTTTTATGCTGCGCTCGGCGCCGAGCGGGACGAGCGCTTCTGCGACGGATCGACCGCGATGATGCGCTTCACCGACACGATCACGGTGATGCTGCTGGAGCATGACCGCTTCGCCGGCTTCACCCCCAAGCAAATCGCCGATGCGCGCACGCACAGCGAAGTGTTGCTGTGCCTGTCCTGCGCGGACCGTGACGAGGTCGACAAGCTGACCGAGACCGCCAGCTGGGCGGGCGGCCACGCCGACCCGAGCCCGTCACAGGATTATGGCTTCATGTACGGGCGCAGCTTCGAGGACCCCGACGGCCACATCTGGGAAGCGGTGTGGATGGATGTCGAGGCAGCCATGGCCGCGCGCAAACAGATGCAAGACGCCTGAACCCACGCATCGCAGACGAAGAGGAACCGACGATGAGCAATTCCCCCACCATCACCGCCTTCATCTGGGTCCCCGACTTCGCGCGGAGCCATGTGCGCGACATGCGCGTGCGCTGGGCGCTGGAGGAAGTCGGCCAGCCCTACCAGGTGCGGCTGCTGACCAATGTGACGTCCAAGGCGGCCGAGCATCGCAACCTCCAGCCGTTCGGCCAGGTGCCGACCTATGAGGAGGACGGGATCAGGCTGTTCGAATCGGGCGCGATCCTGCTGCATATCGCGCGCAAATATCCCGGGCTTCTGCCGGCTGATCCGGCGGGCCGCGCGCACGCCGAGCAATGGGTGTTCGCCGCGATGACCTCGATCGAGCCCGCGGTGCAGGATCTTGCCATGGTCAACGTTTTCGAGCGCGACCAGCCCTGGGCCGACGATCGTCGCCCGCTGAGCGAGAAGCGCGTCCACGGCCGGCTTCAGGACCTGTCGAACCGGCTGGGCGACAAACCTTATCTGGAAGGCGAGTTCACCGCAGGCGACCTGATGATGGCATGCGTGCTGCATGGCCTTTCCGGCACCGGCCTGCTCGACCGCTATCCCAATCTCGTGGCCTATCTTGCGCGCTGCCAGGCGCGTCCCGCCTTCCAGCGGGCATTGGCCGCGCATCTGGCAGACTTCACCGATCAGCCGCCGATCGCGGCCTGAACCCGCGCTAAGGGAGAGATATCATGGCTTATATCGACGGATTCGTGGCCCCGGTCCTGCCGGGCAAGCGCGACGCCTATGCCGAGTTGGCGCGCGAGGCCTCCAGGATCTTCCTGGAGCATGGTGCGACCCAGGTGGTCGAATCTTTGAGCGACGACGTGCCGCACGGCAAGGTCACCGATTTCTATCGCGCGGTTGCGGCGGAAGAGGAAGAGACGATCGCTTTCTCGTGGATCGTCTGGCCGTCCAGGGAAGCGCGCGATGCGGGCATGGCCAAGGTGATGGCCGACGACCGCATGAAACCCGGCGCGGAAATGCCGTTCGACATGAAGCGCATAATCTTCGGCGGGTTCGCCGTGGTGCTCGATACCAACGCCGGCTGACACCCGCGCAAGAGGAGAGAGACGATGACCAGCAATTTCGTATGGTACGAACTCTGCACAAACGATCTGGACGGCGCGAAAGCCTTTTACGGCGCGCTGTTCGGCTGGACCGCCACGCGGTTCCAGGGCGAGAGCGCGCCCGATTATCACATCCTTGAAATGGCCGGAAAGGGCGTTGGCGGGCTGATGCCCCTGCCCGACGGCATACCCAAGCCTTTCTGGCTGGGCTATGTCGGCGTTGCCGATGCCGACGCGGCGATCGAGAAGGCCAAGGCGGCCGGCGCGACCGTACATCGCGTCCTGGACATTCCGGATGTCGGCAAGATCGGGATCATCAGCGACCCGCAGGGCGTCGGCTACGCACTGATCCAGGGCTATAGCGAACGGAAGAGCGAGGCCTTCAACCAGGCACTGCCCGGCCACGGCAATTGGAATGAGCTGTACACGACCGACCTTGCCGCGGGGTTCGATTATTATGCCACGCAATATGGCTGGACCAAGGGCAGGACGGTGCCGATGGGCGAGATGGGTGACTATCAGCTGTTCCAGGCTGATGGCGTCGACATCGGCGGCATGATGAAGGCGCCCGAGGGCGCGCCGACCGCCTGGCTCATTTATTTCGGGGTACGCGACATCGACGAGGCGGTTGCCACGATCAATGCCAATGGCGGCACGATCCGCCATGGCCCGGCCGAGGTGCCCGGTGGCGCCTGGATCGCGCAGGCGATCGATCCGCAGGGCGCGGCCTTCGCCGTGACCGGCCCGCGCAAGTGAGGAGATGAAGCATGGCGACCGCCACACTATGCCGTCCACCCGCAGCGGGGCGCGTGGCGGTCGCCGGCTGGATTTCGGCCGGGATCGCGATCCTGCTCACCGCCCTGCTCGGCGCCGCGACCGCAGCCCAGCTCCGCCTTGCCGCCGCCGTGCTCGGCCACACCTGGTTCGGAGCCGGCCTGCGCGCCTGGCTCCGCTGAGACCTATGAAAACCAAGGAGAAAGACAATGACCCGTGTCACACCCTGCCTCTGGTACGACGGAAATGCCGAGGAGGCCGCCAATCTCTACGCCTCGATCTTCCCGGATTCGTCGGTCGACGCGGTCCACCGCTCGCCCGCCGATTATCCGAACGGAAAGGCCGGCAACGTGCTCACGGTCGAATTCACCGTGCTCGGCATGAAGTTCCTGGGGCTGAACGGCGGCCCGATGTTCAAGTTCGACGAGGCGGTCTCGTTCATCGTCCACACCAAGGACCAGGACGAGACTGACCGTTATTGGGACGCGATCGTCGCCAGCGGCGGAAAGCCCAGCGCGTGCGGCTGGATCACCGACAGGTTCGGTCTGTCCTGGCAGATCACCCCGCAGCGGCTGCTCGACATGATGGCCAGTCCCGACCAGGCCGCAGCCAAGCGCGCGATGGAGGCGATGATGGGCATGGTGAAGATCGACATCGCCACGCTCGAGCGCGCCTTCGGCGGAGAGGAACGGGTCGATGCGTAAGCTTACCGGCGGCATATTCCAGTCGCTCGACGGGGTGATGCAGGCGCCGGGCGGACCGACCGAGGACTGGACCCAGGGCTTCACGCTTGGAGGCTGGTCGACCAGCTTCTGGGACGGAAGGATGGGCGAGGCGATGGGCGGCCTGTTCGGCGCGCCGTTCGATCTGCTGCTTGGCCGCAAGACCTATGAGATATTCGCCGCGCACTGGCCCTATGTCGGCCCCGACGATCCGATCGGCCCCGCCTTCGACAAGGCCAGCAAATATGTCCTGACTCGCGGCGACGATCCGTTCGAATGGGTCAACAGCCACCGCCTCGGCAGCATCGCCGAAGTCGCGACACTCAAGCAATCGGACGGGCCCGATCTGTTGGTACAAGGCAGCACCACGCTTTATCCGCAGCTGCTGACCGACGGGCTGATCGACCGGTTGTTCGTGATGACCTTCCCGGTCGTGCTCGGGCACGGCAAAAGGCTGTTCGGTGCCGGCACGCCGTCCGGCGCGTGGACGATGGTCGATCACAGCATATCCACCACTGGCGTCGTGATTGCGACCTATGAGCCCGCTGGCGCGGTCCCGATCGGCTCCTTCCAGATGAGCGAGCCGAGCGCGGCGGAGGGACGGCGCCAGGAGCGAATGAAGCTGGAGGGTTGAGATGGAGCATCTAAATTTCCCCAATGAAAGCGCCGACTATCGCGCGGCGCGCAACGCCCTGCTCGATGCCGAGATCGAGCTGCGGCGCCATATCGAAGCCGTCGCGGCGCAGCGGCGCGCCCTCCCTCCGGGCGGCGTGGTTCCGACCGATTATGTGTTTGAGCGGATCGGCGCGGACATGATGCCGGAGAAGGTGAAGCTGTCCGAGCTCTTCGGGGAGCATCCCTCGATCCTGCTCTACAGCTTCATGTACGGACCCGAGCGCGCCACGCCCTGCTCCGGCTGCACGCATATGCTCGACGGCATGGACGGCGGCGCGCGCCATTCGGGCCAGCGCCTGCCGATTTACGTCGTCGCCAAGTCGCCGATCGCGCGGCTCGTCGCCTGGGCGAAGCAACGCGGGTGGAACCACCTGACGATGCTCTCGACCGCGGGCAATACATACGACGCCGATTATCATGGCGACACGTCGAAGCTGTCGCCGGCGATGCGCGACGAGCGCGGCTACAAGCCCGGCGAGAATTGGGACGAGCCGATGTTCAACGTCTTCCGCAAAGATGGCGACACGATCCGCCATTTCTGGGGAAGCGAGATGACCTTCGCGCCCGAGGATCCCGGCCAGCACCACCGCGCCGGCGACCTGGTCGATCCGCTATGGGGCCTGCTCGACATGTCGCCGGAAGGCCGCGGCGAGTTCTTCCCGAAGCTGGCTTATTGAGCACGGCCCAAAGTTGCGAATTGTTGATCGCCCGACTGGTCGCGCCCTAAAGCCCTCTCCCGCGAAGGTGGGAGAGGGCTAGAAGTTTCGCGCGCTTATCTCACGCGAACGCGGCCGCGCCCTTGAGCGCCTGATAGGCCTCGATCACCTGCTGCAGCGCTTTCTCATGGCTGCGGTCGCCGCCATTGCGGTCGGGGTGATAACGCCGCACCAGCTCGCTATAGCGCTGCCGAAGCGCGCGGCGATCGACGTCGGCGTCGAGCCCCAGCACCTTGAGCGCGCGGCGTTCGCCGTCGCTCAGCGGCCTGCCATCCTTGCGTGCGACCGGCCGGCCGGAGCCGTATCGGGCCTGAATCGCGTCGAGCGGATCGAGGAAATCGGCCCATCGCGGCATTCCGCCGGGCGCGGGGGAGAATGCGCGCGTCTCACGCTCCCACCCGGCATAGGGTCGCTGCTGCGCACTGATCTCCTCGGCGGTCATGCCGTCGAAGAAATTGTAGCGGGCGTTGAATTCGCGGACATGATCGAGGCAAAGAAACCGCCATTCGCCCGGGCCGTCATATCCCGAACGCGGGCCGTCCGCGGCAGGCGCGCGAAACTCGCCTGGTTCGCCGCATCCCGGCGCGCTGCAAAGGCGTTCGCCGGGAACGCGCCCATGAAATCGTGGCTGTCTTGGCCCGGCATCTGCCACGCATGATTCTCCCTCAAACAACACTATATAAGGGGCATGACGCAGACCCGCACCGGCCCCGTGGCCGCCGAAATCGAAGCCCGGCTGCAAGCCGCCCTGACGCCCGAACGGCTTGCCGTGACCGACGACA
>DATMIP010000124.1:0-2666 GCA_035554515.1 Sphingomonas sp.
TATGTAGCGTGGATCGCGCTGCTGGCGATAGCAATGGATATGGTTCTGGCGTGGTCCAGCCGTCGCCTTTTCCCCTGGGCGCATGGAACGGACCATTGAGCGCGCTGCTAAGCCTTCGCGGTGTCTGGGTCGAATATGGCGACAAGGTCGTTCTGGAGCGCGTCGACCTCGATATTGAGGCGGGCTCCTTCGTCTCCATCATCGGGCCATCGGGCGCCGGCAAGAGTAGCTTGTTACGCGTCATACTTGGCCAGGAAGTGCCGACGCGTGGTTCGATCATGCTCGATAATATGCCCCTCAAGCCCGAATGCGACCCGGACCGCGGGGTAGTGTTCCAGCGCTATTCGGTATTCCCGCACCTATCGGTGCTTCGCAACACCCTTTTCGGGCTGGAATGCGCGCAGGCTCCCTTGACGGCCCGGCTTTTCGGCGCACGCCGCCGCGCCGCCATCGCCGAGGCGAAGGAGATGCTGATCGCCGTCGGCCTCGGTGACAGCCTGGACCTCTATCCCGCACAGATGTCGGGGGGAATGCAACAGCGGCTAGCCATCGCGCAGGCCCTTATCAAACGACCGCGCATCCTGCTCCTCGACGAACCCTTTGGTGCCCTCGACCCGGGGATGAGGACGGACATGCATGCGCTCATTACGCGATTATGGAGCGATTATTTGCTGACTGTCATCATGGTTACGCACGACATAAAGGAAGCCTTTTCGCTCAGCACGCGGGTTTTGACCCTCGACAAGCGCCGCGACGATCCACACGCTCCCCATCGTTTCGGGGCGACGGTGGTCTATGATTTGCCGCTCACAAAGCGGGCGCCGGTGCCCGCCGATGCGAACGAAAGTATTACACTTGACGATCTTTGTAATACTTGAGAAGGCCGCATCATGAGCACCGAACCCACCAGCCTTGCCCGGCTCAGCATGAGCCTTCCGGCAGAATTGTTTCGCCAGCTGGACATGATGGTCGACGAACGCGGGCTGCCTTCCCGATCCCAGCTGATTGCGGAACTGATCCGCCATGCCCTCGCCGAGCATGAGGCATTGACCCGGCCCGAGGACATGCTCGCGGGGACGATCACGCTTGTCTATCGGGGGGATCGGGGACGCGTACGGCACCAGCTCGCCCAGACCCAGGCCGAATATCTGAAGGAGGTCATCTCTTCCCAGCACGTTTTTCTTGAGGATGACCAGTCGCTCGAAGTGCTGCTGGTGCAGGGACCCGCCACACGATTGAAAGAGCTGTGCGATGCTTTGCGCGGGATCCGTGGCGTGCATCAGCTTCAACTTGTCACCACGACCGCCCTGCTCCCGCCCCTCCACGAGCAGGACGGCCCCGAGAATGATGTTGCCGCCACGCCCGGCAAGAACCGCGTGCACAAGAATCATGCACATAAGAGAGAAGCGGCGTGACGGGACCGCTCGCCGATCCCATGGCCGCTCGCGATCATGCTCGCGCCATGGCGGGAACCATTGTCGAGGCGATGCCGCGCTTGCCGCCGGTCGCCGACGACCTTCCCGCCGATGTGTCTCCCGCAGACCTGCTCTGGGTGGAGACGATCGCGGCGGGCGGCTATGCGACCCGCAGGCTTGCACGCGGTTCCCGCCTTCGCTTCGTCGACCTGCAAGGCGACGCCTGCGCGTCGGTACTGATTTTCAACGCCGAGATGCCGTCAGAGCGGCTCAACGTCGCGGACACGGTGAAGGTACAATGGAATGCCTATCTAGGCGCGGGCAAGCTTCTTTTGTCCGATATGGGCCGCGTGCTCATGAGCATCCTCGAGGATGGGGCAGGCACGCATGATGCCTTTTGCGGCACGTCCAACGCCGCGACCAACCAGGCAAAATATGGTGACGGACGCAACAGCGGCGCCTTTCCCAACAGCCGCGACCGCCTGTTGTTGGGATCGGCGAAGCACGGACTGCAACGGCGCGATGTCCATCCATGCGTGAATCTGTTCAAGGGCGCGCGGATCGAGGTGGATGGGGCCATCACCCCCCTCCTCGGTCCCTATGACGCAGGACGAACAATAATCCTGCGCGCGGAGATGGACGTGATCATAGTCATCGCCAATTGCCCGCATGTCCTGGACCCGCGTGACGAATGGACAGTGGCGCCGCTGGGCGTTTCCGCCTGGCGCGGGGCTATCACGCCCGCCGACGATCCCATCCGCACCGCCACGCCGGAGGGACTGCGCGCCTTCCTGAACGTCGAGGACTATTTCCGTCGCTAGGAGAGGCCGAAATGCCCACCGACCCGCATATCCAGAGCCTTTCCGGTACTGTTGTTCACGACGAGATCGTCGCCGCCCGGGCACCATGGCTGCACCATGTGGCCGCTGGCCAGACGCTTCGCATAGTCGATCTGGAGGGCAATCAGGCCGTCGACTTTCTCCTCTATGCCACCGCCGACGATGCCGAGCGCTACAGCGCGCAGGACACGGTCTCGGCGCAGAAAAATCTATTCCTGCGCACGGGGACCGTGCTGCGGTCGAATGAGGGACGCGCGATGATGACGATCATCGCCACGTCGGTCGATTATCATGACACTATCGGCGGCGCCTGTTCGTGCGAGTCCAACACGCTGCGTTATGGTCATCACACCAAGTCCCAGCATGCCTGTGTCGAGAATTTCCTCGAGATGAATCTGACCGAAGGCCGGGG
>DATMIP010000125.1:0-5821 GCA_035554515.1 Sphingomonas sp.
CGATTGACGGCGAGCCGCTGTCGGTGCGGCTGACCCACACGCGCGCCGGGTTCAAGCTCACGACGCGCGGCTACTCCCATCATTTGCGCGTCCTGCCGCCGCATGTCGCCGCGCTGGCAAAGCACATGATCGAGAAGGTGCCACCGGATCTGTCGCGCTTCCTTCTATGCCCGATGCCGGGCCTGCTTACGACGCTCAACGTCAAGGCCGGCGATCGGGTCGAGGCCGGTCAGGCGCTCGCGGTGGTCGAGGCGATGAAGATGGAGAATATCCTGCGTGCCGAGAAAGCGGGGGTGGTCAGCAAGGTCGATGCCGCGCCCGGTGACAGCCTCGCGGTCGATGCCGTGATCCTGGAGTTCGAGTAGCTTTCGACGGCGGGGCAGGGCATGGAAGTTTCAAATGATACCGGTTCGAGGATGATATGACGGCCGAACCTCTGGACTTCGCGCTCGGCGAGATGGTTGATGCCATTCGCGAGACGACGCAGCGCTTCGCGGCCGACAGGATCGCACCGCTTGCCGCGCGCGTCGACGCGGAGGACTGGTTTCCGATCGAGCTGTGGCCGCAAATGGGCGCGCTAGGGCTGCACGGCATTACCGTTGCCGAGGACTATGGCGGGCTCGGTCTTGGATATCTCGAACATGTCGTCGCGTGCGAGGAAGTGAGCCGTGCCTCGGCCTCGGTCGGTCTCTCCTACGGCGCGCATTCGAACCTGTGCGTCAACCAGATCAACCGCTGGGGCAATCCTGATCAGAAGGCCAAATATCTGCCCAAGCTGGTTTCGGGCGAACATGTCGGCAGCCTCGCCATGTCGGAAGTAAGCGCGGGCTCGGACGTGGTCTCGATGAAGTTGCGCGCCGACAAGGTCGATGGCGGCTTCCGCCTCAACGGCACCAAATTCTGGATCACCAACGCGGCCTATGCGGAGACGTTGGTGGTCTATGCCAAGACCACGCCCGACGCCGGCTCGAAGGGCATCACCGCCTTCCTGATCGAAAAGGACATGCCCGGCTTCGCGATCGGTCAGAAGATCGACAAGATGGGCATGCGTGGTTCTCCCACCGCCGAACTGGTGTTCGACGACTGCTTCGTGCCCGCGGAAAATGTGATGGGCCCGCTCGACGGCGGCGTGAAGGTGCTGATGTCGGGGCTCGATTATGAACGCGTCGTGCTGTCGGGCATCCAGCTCGGCATCATGCAGGCCTGCCTCGACGTGGTCGTGCCCTACCTTCGGGAGCGCAAGCAGTTCGGCAAGCCGATCGGCGCGTTCCAGCTGATGCAGGCCAAGGTCGCCGACATGGTCGTCGCGCTCAACAGCGCGCGGGCTTATTCCTATGCTGTCGCGCGCGCCTGCGATGCAGGCAAGACGACGCGCCACGATGCGGCCGGCGCGATCCTCTATGCGAGCGAAAGCGCGGTCAAGGTTGCCAACGAGGCGATCCAGGCGCTGGGTGGCGCCGGCTATACCAAGGACTGGCCGGTCGAACGCTATCTGCGCGACGCCAAATTGCTCGACATTGGCGCGGGCACGAACGAGGTTCGCCGGATGCTGATCGGTCGCGAGATACTGGGCCTGTGAGGGGCTTCACGCCGAGCCATATCGGCATGAAGCTCCGGCAAATATCGAGTCTGACGACTTTTGTCGTACCTGATTCGTCATTGCGAGGAGCGTAGCGACGAAGCAATCCAGCCTCGACGGCGCACACTGGATTGCTTCGCTCCGCTCGCAATGACCTTTCAGTCAAAGGTTATCATGCTTTAGAGAGCGATCATGGCGGGCAGGCATTTCGACGAATGGCAGGTAGGCGATCGGATCGATCATCCGATCCGCCGCACCGTGACCGAGACCGACAATCTGCTCTTTTCCACGCTGACGCACAATCCGCAGCCTTTGCACATCGACGCCGAGGCGGCGAAGGCGAGCGAATTCGGGCAGATCCTCGTCAACGGCACCTTCACCTTCGCGCTGATGATCGGCCTTTCGGTTGGCGAGACGACGCTCGGCACGCTGGTTGCGAACCTGGGTTACGATAAATTGGTGATGCCCAAGCCGGTATTCCTGGGCGATACGCTCCGCATCGAGACCGAAGTGGTTGCGCTGAAGCCGAGCAACTCGCGACCCGGGGCAGGGATCGTCACGTTCGAACATCGCGCGATCAACCAGCGGGATGAGCTTGTATGCTCATGCCTGCGCATCGCGCTCATCAAGCAGAAAGGTGCCTGATGCGATTGCGATCACTCTTGTTTGTGCCGGGAGACCGCCCGGACCGGATGGAAAAGGCGCTCGGTTGCGGTGCCGATGCGCTGATCCTCGACCTGGAGGATTCGGTCGCGCTGGCGCGCAAGGCGGAGGCGCGCGACGCCGTGGTGGCGTTGCTGCGCCGCGGCGAGCGCCCGATGCCGCTGATGGTCCGCGTCAACCCGCTTGGCAGCGCCCAGATCGATGCCGACCTCGTCGCGATCACGGCGGCCCATGCCGATGCGATCGTGCTGCCCAAGGCAGAGGGCGCCGCGAGTGTCCGGGCGCTTGCCAACTGGACCGGGCTGCCGATCCTGCCGATCGCGACCGAGACACCAAAGGCGGTCTTCGCGCTCGGCAGCTATGTCGAGGTGAAGGACCGGCTGATCGGCCTGACCTGGGGCGCGGAAGACCTGCCCGCGTTGATCGGGGCAAGGACAGCGCGCGAAGCGGATGGGCGCTATACTTCGCCGATCGAGATGGTGCGATCGCTCGCACTGCTGGCCGCGCATGCAGCCGGGGTGGCGGCGATCGAGACCGTCTATCCGGACTTCCGGGATCTCGACGGACTCACCAGCTATGCGCGGCGCGGAGCCCGCGATGGCTTCACCGGCATGATGGCGATCCATCCCGACCAGATCGGGCCGATCAACGACGCTTTTACGCCAGACGATGCGGAGATTGCCGCCGCGCGCGCGATAGTTGCGGCGTTCGCGGCCCAGCCCGATGCCGGGGTGCTGGCGGTGGACGGCA
This sequence comes from Sphingomonas sp., assembly GCA_035554515.1. Classification (GTDB taxonomy): domain Bacteria; phylum Pseudomonadota; class Alphaproteobacteria; order Sphingomonadales; family Sphingomonadaceae; genus Sphingomonas_I. Next base: position 2,993 of record DATMIP010000125.1, read on the forward strand.
GGATGGTCGACGCGCCGCATCTGGCGCAAGCGCGGCGCCTTTTGGCACGGGCCGGGCAAAGTTGACGGATTTTCAGACCCTGATCGATGCCGACGCGCTGGCGGAGCTGATCGACCGGAAGTTGGTGCTGGTGCTGGATTGCGGTTTCGACCTGTCGGACGCCGGGGCAGAGCGGACGGCATATGCGGCCGGCCACATACCAGGCGCGCTTCACGTCGATCTTGAACGCGATTTGTCGGGCACTCCTGACGGCCGCAATGGGCGTCATCCGCTGCCGGATCGCGAGGAATTCGCGACCCGCATGGCGGCGCTCGGTCTCACCCATGGCATGCAGGCGGTCAGTTACGATTCGTCGGGAGGCTATTACGCGTCCCGGCTATGGTGGATGCTGCGCTGGGCCGGCCATCGAGACGCCGCTGTGCTCGACGGCGGCCTGGCGGCATGGCGCGAGGCGGGGCTGCCGCTGGCCACCGGATTTGAGCAACCGGCACGAAAGGGCGATTTTACCGCGTCGTCCCAGCCGGACATGCCAAGCATCGATGTCGATGCGATCGAGGCCAGTCTCGAAGGTGGCGACCTGCTCGTGATCGATGCCCGATCGGCCGAACGCTATCGCGGGGACCCGCACCCGCTCGATCCGGTCTCGGGGCACATTCCCGGAGCACGCAATCGGTTCTTCCAGCAAAATCTGATGCCTGATGGCCGGTTCAAGCCGGCAGCCGAGCTGGCGCGCGATTTCGCCGCGGTGCTCGGCACTACGCCGCCCGAACGTACGGTGCACCAATGCGGGTCGGGGGTGACGGCGACCCACAACCTGCTCGCGATGGAGATTGCGGGGATGGGTGGATCGGGATTGTATCCCGGATCATGGAGCGAGTGGATCAGCGATCCCGCCCGTCCGATCGAAAGAACGCCAGTTTAGCTAGCCGGGGCGCCGAGGCGATCCGTAACGCTCCATAATTTGCGGCCCGCCGTCCGCGCCTTTTCATGGTTCTGGTAGAGCCACCACATCGCGTCGACGATTTCGCTCCGCAGCGGCGTGGACGCATCGCCGAACATCACCGCGCCGACGTCGATCGCGAGCGCCTGGCGACTGAGCTCGACGCGAAGCGCGTCATCCTCGACGAGACGCAGCGCGGCCGCGACATATTCATCCTCGTTGGTCGCGATCAGCCATTCGGGCATGCCGAGCCGGCGCAATAGCATGGCGTCCGTCCGTCCGTGCGGCTCGGGGCATTCCATCGCCACCACCGGCACTCCCTGCCGCAGCGAATCCACCACGCTGTGCAGCCCACCAAAGGGAAACGGGCTGAGATTTATGTCACCCGAGGAGAGAAGGGCGATATATTTGTCGTAGGGCAAGGACGGATGGAGCCGCGCGCCCGGGAGCATGCGCTGGACGGCAATGCGCAGCGCCGCGAACTCGGTGCCCCTGGCGTTGGGCAGCAGGTGGAATTCGAGGCGTCGTTCGGTTGCCTTGGCGATCCGGCTGACGGTCGCCAGGAAGGCGGGATTCAGCTTGAGCAGATTGCTCGGCAATACGATCCGCAAAATATCGGGCCGCTCGCAAATGTGGGGCGGCGGCGGCGTGAAATTGGGCATGCGTTCGAAGACCAGGCTGTCGTCGGGTATCGTGATCACCGTCTCCCCGAACAGGCCGGGATCGGAGACATAGCCCTCCTCGAGCAGATAATAATCGATCGTGTCGCAGAAGCTGGACGCGGAATGGCCCAGCGCGGTCAGCTGGATCGGCGCGAGGCGCAGATTGGCGAAGAGCGGACCCCAATGGCGCATGCCGATGCTGGGGTAGAAAAGGATATCGGGCGCGGTTTCGATCATCATCCGATAGATTTCGCCAAGATAATGCGGCGCCGCGCGATCGAAGGTGAGGACCCGGTCGAACAAGCTCGCCACGGCCTCGTCCACCTCTTTTTGTTCGGTCAGCAGCACCAGCTCGAAGCGCGTGCCCAACTGGCGGAGATATTGGCCGAAATACCGATATTGGACATGCTTGCTGTGCATGATTTCGGACGCGAACAGGATCCGCGGCCGGTCCTTGCGCGGACGCACGGCCGGCAGCGCGGCATCGGAGAAGCCCCAGCCTTCCGCCATGGCGCGGAGCGTGCGGTTGAACAGGTGCTTGATGCCATGCTTGCCGGGCGTTCCGGAATAGCTGCACAGCATCCAGGCGGCCGAAATCAGGACGAGGTGATCGGGTGTCCGCGGGAAGTCTCCGGGCGGCATATCCGGAGCGAATTCGAGCAGGCGATCGAGCCGCGTCTGCGCGCGTGGCGACATGATCGGCTTGCTCGCTACCAACTGTGCCAATGCCTGCTGGCAGACATGCGGTGGCAATCCTGCCAGGAATTCGGGCGGCCACGCAATCTGTGTGTCGAGATTGAGCAGGGGCAGGCGCGCCGCCAGTATGGCGCTGGAAAATAGATCGCTGCCGGCAAGTGCGCGAAAGATGAAATCCGTGCCGCCCGTGCCGGCAATTTCGAACATCCGCGCGAGCTCCGGGGCGAGCACGATCAGCCGGTCCATCTCCGCGGGCGTAATTATCGTCGTCGGATCTGCCATCACGGCGCCGGTCGCGGAAACCAGCCGCCGGATCATCACCTCCTGCGCGATGACCGATTCCGGCTGGGCCGCATTCTCCAACAGCTTGCCCAAGGCGAAGGCACGAAGACACCGGTAGAGAAGGGTGACGCGATCGGGCGCGCGGGAATAAGCCGCGCGCTCAAGCCCGACCAGATCGGTCATGGCTGCACCATCCATCCCCTATCGGACGGTATTGACCGCTCAGGCGAAAAGCTTCGCCCAGGCACG
>DATMIP010000126.1:0-5486 GCA_035554515.1 Sphingomonas sp.
GATCGGATTGTCGGCGGTCGGCACATCGTTCGCCGCGCCGCTGGCGATCAGCGCGCGCGCGATGCGGCGCACCTTCTCATCCAGAACCTTCTCCGGCACGCGGCCGTCGGCGATCGCAGCCTTCAATTTGTCGCGATAGACAAAGTCGGTCGACTTCTGGACGCCGGCTTCCTGATCGAGACCATTGAGCGCATTCTTGACCGTGTCGTGCATCCCGCCCCAGTCGGACATGACGAAGCCCTTATAGCCCCAGTCGCGCTTCAGGACCTTGTTGAGAAGCCAGTCATTCTGGCAGGCCCACTCCCCGTTGACGAGGTTATAGCTGCACATGATCGCGCCCGGATTGCCCTGCTCGATCGCAATCTGGAAGGCCAGAAGGTCGGACATGCGCGCCGCCGGCTCGTCGACCAGGATGTTGACCGTGGATCGCCTCCGCTCCTGATCGTTGAACGCATAATGTTTGATCGTCGTGATGATCCGGTTGGACTGGATACCGCGTACGATCGCGCCGACCATCGTGCCCGCGAGTAACGGGTCTTCTCCTCCATATTCGAAATTGCGGCCGTTGCCCGGCTCGCGCAGCAGATTGACGCCGCCGGCGAGCATCGTGTTGAAGCCCGAAGCGCGCGCCTCCGCGCCGATCATCGCTCCACCGCGCGCGGCCATATCGGGATTCCAGGTCGATGCGGTGAGAATGCCAGACGGCAGCGCCGTGCGCTGCAGATCGGGCACGGCAACCCCCTGCGTCGCGACGCCGCTGCCGGCATCGGTCTGCCATTGCGGCGTGAATTTCAGGCGAGGGACGCCCGGCACGAAGCCAGCCGACTGGCGGCGCGCGAGGGGATCGCGATATTCGTTCCCGTCGCCCTGCGTGCCATAAAAGCTCGTCACTATGGTGAGCTTTTCGTCCAGCGTCATCGCGCCCAGCAGCAGTCCGGCGCGGGCGTCTGCGGACAGCCTCTTATTCTGCCAGCCCTGTGGGTCGGGCTTTGCGGCGATGGCCGAAGAACCGGCGAGCGCCGTCGCGGCGGCCACCGCGAACATCCCTGACATCCTCATCGCATTCCTTCTTGGTAAGCCGGCACCGGGTTTTCTAGGGCAGCGCCCCAACCGAGCGCAATCGGGCGAAAGGTCGTAAGCTTGTCTCAGAGGCGGCCGGCAATCGCCTTTATGCCGGCGATGAACGCGGCTTCACCGTCGATCTGCTGGCTCTGTCGCCCGGCCTGAGCCAGCGCGCAGGCATAGAGCCGGGTAAGCGCTGGCTCGCCGATGAGCGCCACCGGGCCGCTCCCGACAAAATCGAGCCCGATCGCGACGTCGCTTCCAATCAGCAGCCCGCTGCCGAAGGAGGCCGTATCCTCCGGCGCCATCGTCCCCAGCAGGATGCGCGCCCGAACGGCGAAGAGGTCTGCCATCAGTTCGCGCCGCTCGAACGCCCGCGCGACCCCTTCCTGGAACGCGGCGCCCGGCGTGACCGGTCCGGACAGGGGAGCGGCGAGCAGGCTGTGTTTGCCCAGCATCGCGAACATCTCGCCTGTCATCACCGTGCGGAAGGCGGCGATCGCGCCTCCTTCGAGCCGGGCCCATTTGGCATGCGTCCCCGGATGGCAGGCGGCCGCGTCGGGGGCGATCATGCCGGCCGAAAGCGCGCCGAGCAATTGCACCTCCTCGCCGCGCATCACATCGGCCCTGCCCTGGTTGCGATCGCATACGCCGGGTACGATGCGCACGTCCTCCCGCGCCGGCACCAGCGCCTCCACGATCGTGCCGATGGTTGCCGGGCAATCGACATAGGGCGCTTCGATCCAGCCCCGGTTCGATCCGATCATTCCCGCGAGCAATTTCGGCGCGTCGCCGCAGCGTTCGCGCAATTGTTCGATCACCGCCGGAAATTCACCCGGCAGTATCGCGGTCACCCCCGCGCCATCGATGAAGCGGTCGGTCACCTCCCCCTGCGCGTCGATCACAAAAACGCGGCGATTGGTTGTCCCCCAGTCGACCGCGATCCATCCGGAATCTGCTGTCATAGTGTTCCTCAGAGCGTCGCGGCAATGGCCCGCGCGGCGGCATCAGGATCCGCGGCCTTGGTAATGGGACGGCCGATAACGAGTATCGATGCGCCATTGTCCAGCGCCTGGCGCGGGCTCATGACGCGTTTCTGGTCGCCCGCGGCATCGCCCAACGGCCTTACGCCCGGCACGACGAAGAAACCATCGCGCCATATCCGATGCGCCGCCGCGACCTCGAACCCGGAACAGACGACGCCGTCCAGACCCGCTTCGCGGGCGAGATCGGTCAACCGCTCCACCTGGGCATGCTCGCCCCCGCCTACGCCGATCGCGTTCAGATCGTCGGCATCCAGGCTGGTGAGAACGGTCACGCCCACGACCCTGGTCGATTCCGGCGCCGCCGCCTTTGCGTCTTCCATCATCGCGCGACCGCCGGCGGCGTGGATCGTCAGGATCGACGGGGCGAGCCCATGCAGCGCCTGGATCGCGCTCGCGACCGTGTTGGGAATGTCGTGCAGTTTCAGATCGAGGAAGATCGGAAGGCCGACAGCGCCAAGTTCGCGAACGCCCTGATGGCCATGCGCGGCGAAAAATTCGAGGCCGAGCTTGAGGCCGCCGACATGCCCCTTGACCTTGTCGGCCAGCGCCACCGCGCGGGCAAGATCGGGCGTGTCTATCGCGACGAATATGCGACTGGACACCTTAATCGGCCCGGTATGGGTCCGGCGACGCGGCCGCGGCAAGGGGCTGCGGGATGTCCTGGACGGCCGCCGGCGGCGTGCGTTCAACCGCCGCGAGCCTGCGCGCCTGCCGCCATTTGAACACGCGATGCCACACGTAAAGCGGGACAAATCCCACCAGGAAGGCGATCACCAGCAGCACCGGCAGCTTCACGTCCGCCTGCATGTCGCCAAACAGGTTGATCGTCACGGGCACCCAATTATGGACCGAAAACACCACGACGATGACCGTCAGCACGATCCAGAAGAGGGTCCGAAGGAAGGCCATGGAACGAGACTAGAAGGGAATGCGAAGCAAGGCCAGCGTCGCATTGCAATCCGTTGCGGGACAGGATATGTTCCTGTTTCGTTCACAATGAAGGTTAGCGATGGCCAGGCTTCAACGTCGTTTTGCCTGCCAATTGTGCGGCAGTGTCGCCAGCAAATGGCAGGGCCAGTGCGTCGATTGCGGCGAATGGAACACGCTCGTCGAGGAAGCAAGCGGGGGCAGCGTGACCCCCTTCGCGGCCAAGCATGATCTGCGTTCGGGCGGCCGTGCGGTCGTGATCAGCGGGCTCGACGCCGACGTCGCATTGCCCCCGCGCCTCACGACCGGGATCGCCGAGCTCGACCGCGCGCTCGGCGGGGGGCTCGTCGCGGGCTCGGGGACCCTGATCGGCGGCGATCCCGGCATCGGCAAGTCGACCCTGCTGCTCCAGGCGGCGGCGCGCATGGCCGAAGCGGGCCCGCGCGTAACCTATATTTCGGGCGAGGAGGCGGCCGACCAGATCCGCCTGCGCGCGCGGCGCATGGGGCTTGGGCGCGCCCCGGTACAGCTCGCCACCGCGACCTCGGTGCGCGACATCCTCACCACGCTGGATCAGGGCGCGCCTCCGTCCCTGCTGGTGATCGATTCGATCCAGACGATGCATTCGGACCTGATCGAGGGCGCGCCCGGCACCGTCAGCCAGGTACGCGCGTCGGCGCAGGAATTGATCCGCTATGCCAAGGAGCGCGGCACCGCGCTCGTGCTTGTCGGCCACGTGACCAAGGATGGCAGCATCGCCGGCCCGCGCGTGCTGGAGCATATGGTCGATACGGTCCTGAGCTTCGAAGGCGAGCGCAGCCACCAATATCGCATCCTGCGCGCGGTCAAGAACCGGTTCGGCGGCACCGACGAGATCGGCGTGTTCGCCATGGCCGAAAAAGGCCTCGACGAGGTGACCAACCCCTCGGCACTGTTTCTTACTCAGCGCGGCGAGGCGATCAGCGGCGCGATGGTGTTTCCGGCGATGGAGGGCACCCGGCCGGTATTGGTCGAAATCCAGGCGCTGGTCGTGCGGCTCGCCTCGGGCGCGACCCCGCGACGCGCGGTCGTGGGTTGGGACAGCGGCCGGCTCGCCATGATCCTCGCCGTGCTCGAGGCGCGCTGCGGGCTCAATTTCTCGACCTGCGAAGTCTATCTCAACGTCTCGGGCGGCTATCGGATCGTCGATCCGGCGGCCGACCTTGCGGTCGCGGCCGCGCTCGTATCGGCACTGGCCGAACGGCCCGTCCCCGCCGACGCCGTGGCCTTTGGCGAGATTTCGCTGTCGGGGGAGGTGCGCGGCGTGGCGCATGCGGCCTTGCGTCTGAAGGAAGCGGCCAAGCTCGGCTTCGGCCGGGCGATCCTTCCGCCCGCCGCGGGCGAACTGGCCCAGGGCCTCGCCGCGAGCAGCTTTACGACGCTTGGCGCGCTCGTCGATCACCTCCTTGGGCGTTAGCCCCCGCCGGGCGCATGGCGGCTGCCCGATGCGGCGAACGGCGTCGGGGGATGAAGCCGGGACGCAAAATGCGGCGCTAACGTAATTTAGTAACGAAACGAGGCCATTGCGCGTTGATTAGTTGCACAAATGCGAATGATGCTTCCATAATGGTTCATGGCTTCGTAGGCCGGAGGCAGGCCCGCTAATAATGTGACAAATGGATCGGGAGACGGAATTGGCGACCAAGCTCGTGACGATCGACATTGGCGGCACGCACGCCCGGTTCGCGATCGCCGAGGTGGCGAATGGGCGCGTGGTGTCGCTGGCCCCCGAATCGACCTTCAAAACCGCCGAACATGCCAGCCTCCAGCTCGCGCTCGAGGCCTTCGCCGCCCAACAGGGGCAACCTTTGCCCCGCAATGCCGCGATCGCGATTGCCGGTCCGATCCAGGGCGATGTGCTGAAGCTGACAAACAATCCATGGATCATTCGTCCCGCGTTGATCCCCGAGAAACTGAACGTGGATCGCTACACGCTGGTCAACGATTTCGGCGCGGTCGCGCACGCGGTGGCAGGGTGCGATTCCGAGCATTTGCTGCATCTGTGCGGACCCAGGCGGGATCTGCCGACAAAGGGAACCATCAGCGTGGTCGGGCCAGGCACCGGCCTGGGCGTGGCCTATGTACTGCGCAACGAGGGCGACTATCATGTCGGCGAGACCGAGGGCGGACATATCGATTACGCACCGCTGGACGCGATCGAGGACGCCATATTGAAGACGCTGCGCACGCGCTTCCGCCGCGTTTCCGCCGAACGGGTCGTGTCCGGGCCGGGCCTGGCCAGCATCTATGGCGCGCTGGCCGCGCTGGAGGGCCGCTCGGTCGCGCCGACCGACGACAAGGCATTATGGACCGCCGCGATCGAAGGCAGCGACAGCCTCGCGGCCGCGGCACTCGATCGCTTCTGCCTGTCGCTGGGCGCGGTCGTCGGCGACCTGGCGCTTGCGCAGGGAG
>DATMIP010000127.1:0-4105 GCA_035554515.1 Sphingomonas sp.
CAATGTATCGCTGAGGGAGAAAAGCGCGCGACCGAATATCAGACGGCTACGCCCTTTCCCCATATCGTCATGGAGGATTTCCTCGATAAGGATGTCCTCCACCGCCTGCTCGGGGAATTTCCCGACCGCGAAGGCTGGACCTATTTCGATCGCGACCAGGAAAGGTTCAAATATCAGTTCGACCCCTACCGGATCGACAGCTTCCGCGTGCGCAACCTTCTCGCCGAATTGAACAGCGAGCCCTTCCTCGCTTTCCTCGGCGCGATGACCGGCATCGAAGGCCTGATTTCGGACCCGTATTTCGCCGGCGGTGGCCTGCACGAGACGCTGAGCGGCGGGCATCTCAGCGTTCATGCCGACTTCAACGTCCACAAGGACATGAAGGTTGAGCGTCGGCTGAACCTGCTGGTCTACCTCAATGACGATTGGCCCGAAGAATATGGCGGCCATCTTGAGCTCTGGGACAAGAAGATGCGCGCCGCCGCCAGGTCCGTCCTGCCGGTGATCGGCCGCGCGGTCGTGTTCAGCACCACGCTGCAGAGCTTCCACGGCCAGCCCAATCCGCTCTCCTGCCCGCCCGATCGATCGCGTCGATCGATCGCGACCTATTATTATACCGCTTTTCCCACCGCGGAGACGGGCCCCAAGCGCTCGACCACCTTCCAGCCCCGGCCGGGCAGCGAGGACAAGACCGACTGGCGGATGCATTATCGCCACTTCGTCGCCGATTGGGTCCCGCCGCGCCTGCAGAAGTTCGCACGTCGGCTTGTGCCCTGAGCCGATAGGCTCTTATGCGAAGGCGTTGGCGGCTTCACTGATTTCGGGCAGAGGGCATTGATGACGTTCGATCTGCCCGCCTATCTTGCGCGCGTCGGACTGGCCGGGCCGCCCCCGCCGACGCAGGAGGGGCTGGCCTCGCTCCAGCGCGCGCACCGGCTGACGATTCCGTTCGAGAATCTCGATGTAATCCTCGGCCGCGGCATCGCGATCGACAGCGCCTCGGTCTTCGCCAAGCTCGTAACCGCGCGGCGCGGCGGCTATTGCTTCGAGCAGAACCGGCTGTTCGGCGATGCGCTCGACGCGGTCGGCTTCGTTTCCCGGCCAGTGTTGGCGCGCGTCTGGCTCGGCGGTTCGGGCGTCCCTCCTGCCAGAACGCATGTGCTCAGCCTTGTCACCATCGACGGACGGGATTGGATCGCCGATGCGGGCTTCGGCGGCAGCTATGCGCCGCCCATGCCGCTGGTCGATGGTGAGACGGCAGCCGCATCGGACGGCTCGCGCTTTCGCCTGATGCGCGATCCGGTCCATGGCTGGATGCTCGAACGCGACGGCCATCCCGGCACGGCCGACGGGCGATCGGTGGGCAGCGGCTGGCAGCCGCAATACAGCTTCACGCTCGAACCCGTCTTCAACAATGATCTGATCCTGTCCAACCATTGGACCTCGACCGCGCCCGAAAGCCGGTTCCGCCAGGTCCGCATCGTCAGCATCGTCCTGCCGCAGGGGCTGGCGAGCCTGACCGACCGGGCCTATCGCCGCCGCAATGGCGACAAGGAGGCATCGGGTGAGATCGCCGATCCGCGCGTCTATCGGATGCGGCTGAGCCTGCTGTTCGGCATCGATCTTTCCGCCGACGACGTGGCGGCGCTGGGTCTTTTCCACGCGTCATGAGAAAGCCCGCCCGCCTGCGTTCCCTCTTCGGCGGCGCGGCGGGCAATCTCGTCGAATGGTTCGACTGGTACATCTATTCGGCCTTCTCGCTCTATTTCGCCAAGGTCTTCTTCCCGGACCAGAGCCAGACCGCGCAATTCCTCGCCACCAGCGGCATATTCTGGATCGGCTTCCTGATGCGCCCGATCGGCGGCTGGCTGTTCGGCCGTATCGGGGATCGCCATGGCCGCCGCACCGCGCTTGCCTGGAGCGTCGCGCTGATGGGGGGCGGCGCGCTGCTCGTCGCGGTGACGCCGGGCTACGCGACCATCGGCGTCGCCGCGCCGGTGCTGCTCATGCTCGCGCGGATCGTCCAGGGCCTGAGCCTTGGCGGCGAATATGGCGCGGCCGCAACCTATCTGAGCGAGGTCGCGCCCGAGGGCAGGCGCGGTCTTTGGTCCAGCTTTCAATATGTCACGCTCTATGGCGGGCAGCTGCTGGCGCTCGCCTTCCTGCTCGGCCTGCAGGCCACCGGGATCGGCGACGAAAGTCTTTCGCGCTGGGGCTGGCGGCTGGCGTTCGTCGTGGGTGCCTCGCTCGCGGTCGCGGTCTATCTGCTGCGCCGCGGTATCGAGGAAACCCCCGCTTTCGCGGCGGAGCATTCGCCCGAACGCCGTGCTGGCGGCATTGCCGAACTCTGGCGCAACCATCGCCACTCGGTGCTGATCGCGTTCGGGCTGGCGGTCGGCAGCAACGTCGCTTTCTATACCTACACGACCTATATGCAGAAATATCTGGTGGTGACGTCGGGCTTCGCCAAGCCGCTGGCCAGCCAGATCTGCGCGATCGCGACCATCGTGGTGATCCTGCTACAGCCTGTGCTAGGCGCGCTTTCAGACCGTATCGGCCGCAAGCCCCTGCTCTACTGGTTCGCGCTCGGCGGGATCGTCGGCACCGTTCCGCTGATGACCGCGATCGGCCGCACGCACGATCCGCTCACGGCCTTCGCGCTGATAGTGTTGGGGCTCACGATATTGTCGGGCGCCACCGCCACCAATGCGATCGTCAAGGCCGAACTTTTCCCGCCGCACGTACGCGTGCTCGGCGTCGGCCTGCCCTATGCGATCAGCCAGTCGCTGTTCGGCGGCTCCGCGGAAACGATTGCGCTCGGCCTCAAGCAGGCGGGGCATGAGGGTTATTATTTCTGGTACGTAACGGCGATGATCGGCGTGGCGCTGATCGCGACGATCGCGATGCGCGAGAAGCGGACGCTCATCACTCATTGACATTCGTACGAGTCGTTGTGTAAACACAATGAGACGTTCCTGATTCATGATGATGTTGTGCAAAATTTATATAACCGCATCGCCCTCTTTCGCGCCGAGCGCGGCGTGTCGCGCCGCGACCTGGCCCAGGTCGTGGGCGTTAACAACCAGACGATCGGCTATCTCGAACGGGGCGATTACAAGCCGAGCCTCGAGCTCGCGATGAAGATCGCCGCTTATTTCGACGTGCCGATCGAACTGCTCTTTTCCTTCACCCCGTTCGAATCCGTCGCCGACACGCTGCGCCGTGCCGCCGCGGTGGGAGAATGACCATGACCCTGCTGGAGAAAATGGACCGCGCCGTCTACGCGACGAGGATCGACCGGATTCTCTTCAGGAAGATGGCGCCGCGCAGCCTGCGCTGGTTGCCGCTGGTCGTGCTGATGGCGATGGTCGTCGGCTACGTATTGCTGGTGCAGCCGATACGCCCGCCGTTCAGGCTGTTCATGGTCGGGGTCGCGCTTTTCTACGGCGGCTATCTCGGCGCCTTCATCCTACGCATTTTCGGCCCGAGGATGGTGCCGACCCTCGACCAGCCGCTCGACGAGCGCGAGATGATGGTCAAGGCTCGCGCCAGCGCCGTGTCGGGCATCGTCCTGACCTCGCTCGCGATGGCCGGCTGCTTCTACATGAGCCTGGCCGAGCCGCTCGGCATCTGGCGCCCGCACGACCCCAATCAGTGGGTTGCGCTGGCGTTCGCTTTCCAGGCGTTCTTCATGCTGCTGCCGACACTGATCGCAAGTTGGCTCCAACCGCGCGCGCCTGCCGACGACGAGGACTGATCCTATTCCGTCGCCCCGGCGGAGGCCGGGACCGTAGGAGGATACGCGACGTTACCCCACACTCCAGCGGCCCCGGCCTCCGCCGGGGCGACGGGTTTAAGCCTTCTCCAGTAATCGCTCCCGCGCGATCTTCTCGCGCCACACCAGCGGCCCGGTATTATGCACGCTCGTCCCCGTCGCATCGACCGCGACCGTGACTGGCATGTCCTTCACGTCGAATTCGTAGATCGCCTCCATGCCGAGATCCTCGAACCCGACCACCTTGGCGCCCTTGATCGCGCGCGCGACCAGATAGGCGGCACCACCGACCGCCATCAGATAGGCCGATTTGGCATCGCGGATCGCCTC
>DATMIP010000128.1:0-10024 GCA_035554515.1 Sphingomonas sp.
AGGGCTTGTATCGAGGCACGCCACCTCACCAATCCTTCGATACGCATTCTCGATACGCTGCTTCGCAGCTACTCGACCGCTACTCAGGATGAGCGGGCAGGGGGTGTCCGCCAGAGGCGATCTTGACAAATGTACGCATAAAGCGTACAATCGGGGCCGTTGCGCTGAACCTCACGCCAAAGCCCAAACCCCAACCCCAAACGTCCGGCTCTTTCTCATTTTGGCAGAAATCGAACCGCGGCGCACAGCCCCGTGCACCGCCGCGAGCCACAAATCCTTTAGTTCGGTTTTGGGGGTTTTTTGTTTTCCCCTTAGGCGGCCGGGGTCCGCGGTCGGGTTCAGGCCGCGGTCGACGCATGCTCCTGCGTGCCGCGGGTGATGATCTTATCCTCGTCCAGGATGTCCGTCACCGCCAGATCGGGCAAAGTCTCAAGCTTCGCGTAGAGCGGCGCGAAGTCGGTATCGAGCGTCGCGCGCAGCAATTGTTCGAAACTGTCGATCACGAAATAGGCCTGCTGATAATCGTCGATCCGGTATTTGGTCCGCATCACGCGCTCCATGTCGAAGCCGATCCGGTTGGGCGATCGATCGTCGAGCGCGAAGATGCTCTCGCCGTGCGACGACACGATCCCCGCGCCATAGATATTGAGCGCATCGCCGTTCCTGATCAGCCCGAACTCGACCGTATACCAGTAAAGCCGCGCGAGCTTTTCGAGTCCGCCAAACGCCATCGCGCGCAGCCCGCCCTGGCCGTACGCCTGCATATAATCAGCGAAGACCGGGTGGGCGAGCATCGGGACGTGCCCGAACACGTCGTGGAAGATGTCGGGCTCCTCCAGATAATCGAGCTGATCGGGCCGCCGGATGAAGCGGCCGGCGACGAAGCGGCGATTGGCGAGATGTTCGAAGAAGATGTCGTCCGGAACGAGCCCGGGGACGGCGACCACGCTCCAGCCGGTCGCCTTGCCAAGCTTCAGGTTCAATTCCCGGAAATCGGGAATGCCGGGGCGCGACAGATGGAGGATGTCGAGTCCGGCCAGATATTCGGTCGCGGCGCGTCCGGGGAGCAACGCCGATTGGCGGGCGAAGAGCTCATCCCATACCGCATGCTCCGCTGCCGTATAGCGCGGCCAGTCCTGGGAAACCGTCCAGTCTTCGGCGCATTCGGGCGGGCGGGTGAGCGAGTCGGCGGCCATCGGACGATGCTAACGCGCGGGGGAATCTTTTGTAACCGCCACGATGCGCACGGGGTCTTCCCAAGCCGCGCGAGTGCTGCAAGACAAGCGCCATGCGCATCATCCTGCCCTCCGCCATCGCTATCGCCGTCGCCATCTCCATTCCCGCAGCGACGCAAGCCGCGCCCGCGACGGCGCCCACGCTTACCCTGACCGGCGCCGACCTGTTCTCGCTCGAGCAGGCCGCCGATCCGCAGGTCAGCCCCGACGGCAAGTGGATTGCCTATGTCCGCAAGTCCGGCGACGTGATGACCGATCGCGCACGATCGACCATCTGGCTGGTCGATGCGGCGAGCGGGCGGCAGGAGCCGCTCGTCGCCGCGCCCGGGAACCACAGCGACCCGCGCTGGTCGCCCGACGGCAGGCGACTCGCTTATGTCTCGGCGGCGGAGGGGCAGAGGCCGCAATTGTTCGTGCGCTGGATGGCGAATGGCGCGACCGCGCGGGTGACCGGGCTGCCGGACAGCCCGCAGGCGATCGAATGGTCGCCCGACGGCAGCCGCCTCGCTTATGTGATGACCGTGCCTGATGAAGGCATCAAGATCGGGCAGGCTCCGCTCAAGCCGGAAGGCGCGCAATGGGCCCCTCCGCTCGATGTGATCGGATCGGTCGTCTACCGCAATGATGGCGGCGGCTATGCCCGGCCGGGCTTCGACCAGCTGTTTGTGGTATCAGCCGATGGCGGCGCGCCGCGCCAGCTCACCTTCGGCGGCTATAATGTGGAAGGGCCGCTCGCCTGGACGCCCGACAACCATACGATCCTGTTCGGTGGGGTCCGCAAGCCGACCTGGGAGCGCGAGCCCAACGACAGCGAAATCTATGCGGTCGATGCCGCGAGCGGGACGATCGCGACATTGACCAGTCGCAAGGGGCCCGACCGCGCGCCGCGCATCTCACCCGACGGACGGCTGATCGCCTACCTCGGGTTCGACGACAAGTTTCTCGGCTACCAGAATGTGCATCTCTACGTGATGAACCGCGATGGCAGCGGCAGCCGGATGCTGGCCGCGGGGCTCGATCGGTCGGTAGCCGACATGCAGTGGAGCGGCGACGGGCTGGTCATCCAATATGATGATCGCGGGACCAACCGGCTGGCGCGCGTGTCGCTCGCCGGGCAGGTGACCCCGCTGCCCGGCGCGATGCTCAGCGGCGGACAGCTCGACCGCCCCTATACCGGCGGGGAGTTCGCCGTCGGCAGGAGCGGGCGGATCGCCTTTACTGGCGGATCGGCGCAGCGGCCGGCGGACATCTATGTGCTGGATGGCGGGCAGGCGCGCCGCCTGACCAGGCTGAACGAGGATCTGCTGGGCGCCAAGACTTTGGGGCAGGTGAAGGAGCTTGCCGTCAAGGCGCCCGACGGGCGCGCGATCCAGGCGTGGATGGTGACGCCGCCGGGTTTCGATCCCGCGCGCAAATATCCGATGATCCTGGAAATTCATGGCGGGCCTTTCTCCGCGTACGGCCCGTCCTTTTCGACCGACGACCAGCTCTATGCCGCCGCCGGCTATGTGGTGGTCTATGCCAATCCGCGCGGCTCGACCTCCTATGGCGAGGAATTCGCCAATCTGATCCACCACGCCTATCCCGGCGACGATTATAGCGACTTGATGGCGGTGACCGACGCGGCGATCGCGACCGGATCGATCGATCCCGACAATCTGTTCGTCACCGGCGGGTCGGGCGGGGGCGTGCTCACCACCTGGATCGTCGGCAAGACCGATCGCTTCAAGGCTGCCGTGGCACAGAAGCCGGTGATCGACTGGGCGAGCTTCGTCCTCACCGCCGATCAGACGCCGTTCTTCGCGCGCTACTGGTTCGGCGCCTATCCGTGGGAACAGCCCGAAAAATATTGGGCGCGATCGCCGCTGAGCCTGGTCGGCAATGTCACCACGCCGACGATGATCGTGGTCGGAGCCGAGGATTACCGGACACCGGTATCGGAGGCCGAGCAATATTATTCGGCGCTCCAGCTCCGCCAGGTTCCGACCCTGCTGGTGAAGGTGCCGGGCGCGAGCCACGGCGGTCTCGCCGCGCGTCCATCGCAATCGGCGGCAAAGGCAAGCGCCATCATCGCCTGGTTCGAACGCTATCGCGGCAAGCCGAAGCCGGCGATTCCCACGGCGAGTCCGCTGGCCGCGCCCTGAAGCGCATGACGATGCGGCTTACAGGCCAACAGTGAGCAGCAGACGGTAAGTTTGCGGCGATACCGGGACGAGCGGACCATAGGACGTGGCATAGTAACCGCGATAGCCGAGCACGTTCACCAGCTGCGCGCGTAACGACATCGCGGTCTTGCCCCACGTCCATGCATAGCGCGTGCCGGCAAAGGCGAACGGGACGGCCGGCACGTCGGTGTCGCTGATGCCGTCGCGTTTGCGTTTTCCTTCATAGAGCAAATAGCCGTCGATGCTCCACGATGGCGTAAGCTGTTGTTCGATGCTCAGCGTGGCATTGAACTTCGACACGCCGGGCGCGGTGCGGCGTACCAGCCCTGCATCGACCAGTTCGCCGCTGACACGAGGCGACACAATGTTGGCGCCAAGGACGATCGTAGTATCAGCGGTGAGGCGACCGGTCAGCGATGCCTCGATGCCGCGGTGGCGCACCGTGCCGACCGGCGCGAAGAGCGTGTCCGGGCGCAGACCATATATCGGCTTGCGAATGTCGAATCCGGCGACGATCAGATTGAGATTGGCAGCGATGCGGTAGCGCGCGCCAAATTCCAGCTGGCGCGCTTTGACCGGGGGCAGGACCTCGCCGCGGTTGAGTGCGGCGGCGGGTGCGACGCCCGATTCCTCGAGCCCTGAGACATAGCTGGCGAAGAGGCGGAAGCGCTCGTCCGGCTGCCAAACGCCCGAGGCGCTATAGAGCCAGGTTTGATCGCGCTGACGCGCCCGCGCGCCATCGAACGCGTCGACAACCTTCTCGTAATGGTTGCTGTGCGCGCCCATCCGCAACTGGAAATGATCGCTGACCTGGAGGCCATAACTTAAGCTCACGATGCGTTGGTCGACGACGTCGCGGCCTCGGATGGCAATCGCCGGGAGTGCGGACGCTGCTAATTCGGCCGGGCCGGCCTCCACGGTGAAGTGTCCAGCCTCGAAGCCGGTCGCCTGCGCGCGGCCTGTGACGCTGTGCCGCTGGCGGACCGCCAGGCCGATTCGATGCTGGGCTCCGAACAGCGCGAAGTCGCGCGACAGCTTTGCCTCGGCGGAATCAGATCGCGCCGTAACAGGGGGCGTGTAGTAAAGAGTGCTGGCGGCATTGCCCTCACGATCAATCTCGAGCACCGCGACATCGTTTCGGTCCGTATTGCTGGTCGATCGGATGAGACTCAAGCCGGCGGACCAGCGACCCCAGCGATGCTCGGCAAGGAGCCCGAAATTGCCCCCGTCCGAGCGCGAGCGTGCCCAGCTTGGGCTATATTTGAAATGAGGCTTCAACGCGGGCGTGATGCCGGCTCCCGCTGCCAGCACGCTGATCCCGCCATCGTGGTGATCGAAGCCGTACGACGCGAACAGCCGGACGTTGGTTCGCGTAGTGGGTCGCCAGCGGCCCACCAGTCCGGCCGTGACGGTCAGCCCCTCCTCGCCTGTCGTGCGACCCTCATTGGGCGCGATCGAGGTCTGACCGACCAGCCCCAGGTGTCCATCATCGCTGACGAGAGTGCCGCGCACCTCGCCATAGAGCGTGTCCTCGTCGCGTATGCCTCCAGTTAGCTGGAGCGAGTTCGTCTCGCCCGGCTCGCGCAGGCGATAGGTCACAACCCCGGTCGGCGACGGCAGATCGAGCGCCGTTGCGGCGATGCCGACATTGACCGAGGAGCCCTCAATCAGCGATTCGGATGGAAATGCGGCAGGGTTGAAATAGAATCCATCGAGCCGGAATGCACCGCTGGTGGCGTTCAGATCGAAGCCGCGCGTCTGATATTCGCTGTAAAGGCCGACCTGATCGATTCCGACCCGTTCACCGAATGCGTCCACCGCCGCGCCTGCAGCGCCGCTAATGCCCACCGGGGCAGCTTTGACAGGATCATCGGCTTGCGCCCAGGCCGGGGAAATGATCAGAATGATTGAACCGATCAGCCCGGCATTGCGGGGATCAACAACGTTCACGCCGTGGACCTTTTGTGCGGTTGCGAGGCGCGGGTGATCGAGCAACAAATCAGCCGCAAGCGAATCGGTTCGGCGGGACGAAAATTGTGACGATGGGACGAAATGCGCCTTCACGAGCACATGCGATCCGTTATTATTTGGTCGCGAAAGCCGCGCTGAGGACGTAACGATGCCAGCCGAAGGTCACGTGCAACTGCTGGCCCCTATCGGGTGCGACGTACTGCGCAGGCTTGTGCCGCTGATGCTCGTGCCGCTTGGCGCGCTTTACTGCCAGACGTACGAGCTGTTCTTCCAGCCGGCGCGCGGAAGCGTGCTTGAAAGCCTGTTCTGGGCTGGCGTCACATTGGGGCCTTGGGTCGTAGCCGCGATGCTGTTTGAATTCCTGGCCGCTCGCGGGGAAAGCAATGCGCAGCGTGTGCGGCGTGCGGCAATGTTGGGAATAGGCGCTTATCTGTTGAGTGCCTTCGCCGCATTGGCTTTGGGGGGAGATAATTACCGCGCTTTCTACAGCCGCTTGCCGCTGCTGGTGGCGGCACTGTTTCTCGCCTTGCTTTATCGCGTCCCCTCGCGGCAGAAGGCCGAGGCCGGCGTGGCCGCCAATGACGACGTACCACCGATCGCGCCACGGGAAATCACCTTTGCGAGCGCCGCGGGCAATTATGTCGAGCTCCACGCGCAGGGCCGCAGCGCGATCTGGCGCCAGACGATGCACAATGCCGAGCGCATCTTGAGTTCAGCGGGGTTCGTGCGCGTCCATCGATCCTATCTGGTCCCCCGCCGGGGAATTGAAACGGTAACGCGCGGGCGCTCGCGTGCGATCGAAGTGGAGCTGCGCGATGGCCGGCGCGTTCCAGTCTCGAACCGGTACGCGGCGAATCTGCGCGACTAAGCAGGCGCATGGCGCAAGATCGCGAACGGTATAGGCTTTCTCAGTGCGAGGTCTGACTGCCCGACTCTATCTCCAACGCATAGCCCCAGCCACGCAAAGCCTCGATATGTACGCCAGGCGGCAAACGCCGGCGAAGGGCCTGGACGGTCGATCGCAAACTCTCCCGGCCCGCCTGACCTTCGAGCACCTCGAAGCTCGCGCGGCCGAAGCGCACGAGCTTTTGCAGGATTTCGGCCTGGCTACGCGTGAGCTGGAGGCGTCGCCCGCGATAATTTATCCGCACGGGATCACTGTGCGCGATCAGCCCCTCCCGGGACACCGTCTTGTCGGCCGGCGCTCCGCAATGGGGGCAGGTCATCGGTTGTTCAGGGTTAACATCATACGCTGCCACGCAACATGAACGCGGAGATCGCGCAATGGCGCGGCGACGAACGGCCCTTTCCGCGCGTCAGCTCGCATCAAAGGCGCGCGCGACATTTCGCTGATATTCCGGGGTGATGTCCATATTGTTGCAGCGCAGCGATGACGGGCCGCTTGGCCGTCCTCGATAACGGCATCGGAATGATATCTGAGATGATCTTGTTCGCCGTTCGGTGGGGCGGTGCCGTCACCGTCGCGCGCTCACTTGTCGCCGAATCCGAACGGTGCCTGGCGGCGATGATAATCGTCCGGCAGCAATGCTCGTCCCAAGGGCGGAATGGCGCGGGCGGTACACGCCTCCCGGTGGCACAGGGCGCAGCTGATTCCGATCGGGGTTGCAGGGTCCGAAGGGCGCCCTTGCGTGTAGACGAGGCGTCCGGCGTCGTCGGCGGAACAGCAGAGAGCGACTGCCCGCTCGACGCGCTTTGCGCCAAACGCTCCACCGCCGGCCGTCACGAGCCGTGCGATCGAGAAGAAGCGTTGCCCATCCGGTAACTCGAGCCACTGGGTGAGGATTTCCCCGGGGCGACGGAACACGTCATGTACCGACCAAAGCGGGCATCCGCTGCCGTGGCGGGCGAAGGAAAAACCGGCGCCGTCCAACCGCTTGGAGACATTGCCAGCAGCGTCGAGGCGAACGAAAAAGAAAGGTATGCCGGCCTCGCCCGGGCGCTGGAGCGTGGTCAGGCGGTGCGCGACTTGCTCGAAGCTCGCGCCGAAACGCCGCGCTAGCGCCTCGACATCGTAGCACTGCTCTTCGGCAGCGGCGTAGAACGCGCGATAAGGCATTACGACGCCTGCCGCGCCGTAAGCGGCAAGTGCCCGTCTTCCGAGACGACGGCTGTCCTCACTGGTGAACATGCCCTCATCGGCCAACCGCGTGAGCAGATCGCGCGCCTCCAGGTAAAGAAGCTGCAGGGCGAGCTGGAAACCCCGGCTCGCCGGGTCAAGCCGCTCGTCGAGGAAGATCGCACGGTTATGCGGATCATGGCGCCGTATCATGCCGATCATCGCGGCGGGCGGCATGTAGCGCACGCGGAGCCCGTGACGTGCTTCGATGAAGCGGGGTAGGCCGCCCGCCTCCTCGACCTGCTGAGCCAGTTGCTCGCACGTATCCTCAAGCGCAGGAAAGTGGTTGCGACGCGCGGCGAGGAAGCGTCTCACGTCCGCTACGGGATCGGCAGCCTCTGCGCTGCCGACGTTCCGATCGGCAAGAGCCAGCAGCTCCTCTCGGTAGGCCGTGTGGAGGCGCAGAAAGGCCTCGGTGATCACGGGATAGTTCGTCGCGACATCGACGTCCTGCAGCGCCGGTACATCGAGGTCAGCGAATATCGGATCCTTGAGCACCGTCTGCAATCGAGTGACCAGATCGATACCGTCGTCGCCGGCAAGCAGATCGACGTCAATCTTGTACGTCCGGACGATGCGCAGCAGCAGGTCGGCAGTGAGCGGCCTCTGGTTACTCTCGAGAAGCGCCACGTAGGAAGCCGAGATGCCGAGGTCGGCGGCCATCGTTCCCTGAGTGAGCCCCAGGTCGCGCCGGAGGCGACGGATCCTCGGGCCGAGATAGACCGGCCGCCCGCCCGCCATCAGTTTGACCGTGTTCTTGTCATTGCAGCACAACTTTACAAAAACAATCTGTAAAGTTCAACAACTCGACCTTGCGGGCAGTTTAAGTCCGCCGGCGGCCGAGCAATACCGGAGGAGAGTAGGCACAGTGAGGAACGGACATGGATTACCGAGAGAATGTCGCGCAGGTCAAAGACCTGCTAAGCGGGGCCGGCCATATGTGGGACGGTGTCGACGCCGAACGGGTCGCGCGTATGCGCGCCCAGAATCGCTTCCTCACCGGTGTCGAGATCGCCCGGTACACGGCTGGCATTATGCGCCGCGACATGGCTGCCTATGACGCCGATCCGTCCGCTTTCACCCAGTCGCTTGGCTGCTGGCACGGCTTTATCGGCCAGCAGAAGCTCATTTCGATCAAGAAGCATTTCGGTTCAACCAAAGGCAAGTATCTCTATCTGTCTGGCTGGATGGTGGCCGCGCTCCGCTCCGAATTCGGACCGCTGCCGGATCAGTCGATGCACGAGAAGACCAGCGTGCCGGCGCTGATCGAGGAGCTCTACACCTTCCTCAAGCAGGCCGACGCGCGCGAATTGGGTTCGATGTTCCGCGAGCTCGACGAAGCGAGATCGGCCGGCGACACCCATCGCGAGCGCTACTTGTTGAACGCCCTCGACACGTATGAAACGCATGTCGTGCCGATTATCGCCGATATCGACGCGGGCTTCGGTAATGCCGAGGCGACCTATCTGCTCGCGAAGAAGATGATCGAGGCAGGCGCCTGCGCGCTACAGATCGAGAACCAGGTTTCTGACGAAAAGCAGTGCGGGCACCAGGACGGCAAGGTCACTGTGCCGCATGAGGACTTCATCGCCAAAATACGCGCTTGCCGCTACGCCTTCCTCGAACTGGGCGTGGATGACGGCATCATCGTTGCACGCACCGACTCGCTCGGCGCCGGTCTCACCAAGCAGATCGCCTACAGCCGCGAGCCGGGCGATGTCGCCGATCGCTATAACAGCTTCCTCGATTGCGAGGAGGTGACCGACCTGGGGCAGTTGCGCGGCGACATTGTGCTCGAGCGTGATGGCAAGCTGGTGCGCCCGAAGCGCCTTCGTTCGAACCTTTTCCAATTCCGGAGCGGGTCGGGTGCCGACCGCTGCGTGCTCGATTGCATAACGTCGCTCCAGAGCGGCGCGGACCTGCTCTGGATCGAGACCGAGAAGCCCCACATCGAGCAGATCGCCTCGATGGTCGATCGTATTCGCGAGGTGATCCCTGACGCGAAGCTGGTCTACAACAATTCGCCATCGTTCAACTGGACGCTGAACTTTCGCCAGCAAGTCTATGACAGCTGGGTCGAGCAAGGAAGGAATGTCTCCGCCTACGAGCGTGACGCCTTGATGAGCGTGATTTACGACACAACCGATCTCGCGCTTGAGGCAGACGCGATGATCCGCACGTTCCAGCGCGACGCGTCAAAGCGTGCGGGAATCTTCCACCACCTGATCACGCTGCCGACTTACCACACGGTGGCACTCAGCACTGACAGTCTGGCGAAAGAATATTTCGGCGAGGCCGGAATGCTCGGTTACGTCGCAGGGGTGCAGCGCAAGGAAATTCGCGAGAGAATTGCCTGCGTAAAGCACCAGAACATGTCGGGCAGCGACATTGGCGACGATCATAAGGAATATTTCGCTGGCGACGCGGCACTCAAGGCCGGCGGCGTCCACAATACCATGAACCAATTCACGTGAAAGGAAGAGAGATGACCAGCCCAATCCCGTCGTCGCACCCCG
>DATMIP010000129.1:0-15920 GCA_035554515.1 Sphingomonas sp.
CAGACAACTCCCATCAAGCGATATCCTACGCCCAGTTCGTTGACGATGATCGTGGGCTGCGCGGCATCATCTTCCAGTTTCTGCCGGATATTGCGGACTATAACTCGTAAATATTCGATGTGGCGTTCGTAATCATTGGGCCAGACCGCGGCGAGCAGTTTGTCGTGGGTGATGACGCGGCCAGGAAAGCGGGAGAGTTCGGCCACCACCATGAACTCCTTGGGCGTAAGGTGAACTTCGTTGGCTTGCTTGTAGATGCGGCGCTGGACGAGGTCGATCGACACGTCGCCCGCCTCGATCGAGGTGCGGCCCCCATCCGCGACCAGCCGGCTGCGTAGCGCGACGCGGACGCGCGCCAGCAATTCCTCGGTATCGAACGGCTTCGTGACATAATCGATCGCGCCGAGATCGAGCGCAGCGACCTTTTCGTCGGTCGCGTCGCGCGCCGACACGACGAGCACCGCCGCTTTCGATTTCTGCTGGATCAGCGGCAGGAGCTCGAGCCCGTCACGGTCGGGCAGGCCGAGATCGAGCAGGACCACATCGGGCGGATTGGCCTCGATCTCCGCCTGGGCCTGGCGTGCCGAGCCGGCTTCGGTGACGCGATAGCCGGCGCGCGTCAGCGTGCCGTGAAGCAGGCGCCGGATATGCGCTTCGTCGTCGACGATCAGCACGGTCGCGGCGTTGCTCATACGTCGTTCAATCCCATGACCAGGGCCGGCTCCGGAAAGCGGATCGTGAAGCGCGCGCCGCGTGGATCGGCGCGGTTGGCGGCCTCGACCTCCAGCCCGAGCGCCTCGGCGAAGCCCTTGACGATGGCGAGGCCGAGACCGGTGCCCGATTGCTTGCGGTCCGATCCCTCGATCCGCCTGAACGTCTCGAACGCGTCGCGCTCGCGTCCGGGCGGCAGGCCCGGCCCCTGATCGAGCACCGAAAGCGCGAGGCTGCCGGGCACGCGTTCGGCACGGATCGCGATCGGCGTGCCGGGATCGGCATAGCGGCCGGCATTGTCGAGCAGGTTGATCAGGATATGATGGAAGAGCTGCGGATCGACGCGCACCAGCGGCAGATCGGCCGCAACCCCCAGTTCGATCGCATGCCCGTCGAGCGCGCCCCGCGTATCGTGGACCGCGCTCGCGATCGCGTCGGCGAGATCGATCGCCTCGATATGAAGCTTGAGCGCGCCCGCTTCGACCCGCGCCATATCCAGAAGATTGGCCACGAACCGATTGAGCCGCTGCGCCTCGGCCTCGATCCCATCGACCAATTCGGGCGTGGCACCGCGCCGCAATTCGGCGACGGCAGCCAGGATCGCGGTCAGCGGCGTGCGCAGATCGTGGCTGACCGATGACAGCAAGGCCGCGCGCAGCCGATCGCGCTCCTTCAACTGCGCCATGCCCTGCATCTCTTCGGTCAGGCGCGCGCGCTCGATTGCGAGGGCGGCCTGGTCGAGCAGGTTCATGAGCAAGGATAATTGATCCGATTTGACGGGCTCGCCGCCATCCTCGCGGCTCATGCCGATCGCGGCGAGTGTCTCCGACGTGTTGCGCAACGGATAGAAGAGCCAATCGGACGCGGTCAGCGTGTCGGAGCCCCGGCCGGCGGGCGCTCCGCGTTCGAGCACCCAGTTCACCGCCGCGAGATCGATCGTGTCGAGCCGGTCTTCCGCCGGATTGGCCGCGCGCACCTGCGGACCGTCGGACGATGCGGTCAGCAGCACGGTGCGCACATCGAAGATGCGCCCGATTTCGGCGCAGATCGCCTGCGCCAACTCCTCCTCGCCCGACGTCTGCGTGAGCTGGCCGAGAAAACCGGCGAGCGCGGCATTGGCGCGCGCGCTGGACGAGGCGAGATCGGCCTGCGCACGGACGCGCGCGGCGAACTGGCTGGTGACGAAGGCGACGCCGAGGAAGACGAAAACGGTGATGACGTTTTCGGGATTGTTGATCGTCAGCGTGCCGGTGGGCGGGAGGAAGAAGAAATTGTAGGCGAGGCTGGAGGCCAGGCCGGCGAACAGGCCGGCGCGCAGGCCGAACAGGCTCGCGGCGACCATCACCGGCAGCAAATAGAGCAACGCGACGTTACCGAGATTGAGAATGTGAAGGAGGCCGCTGCCGAAGCCGGTCACGGCCGCGACCATCAGGGCGGTCCACAGATAGTCGCTGCGCCGCCCCCAGCTTCCCGGAATGGCAATGCGCGCGCGCCGCTGCGGCGTCGTCGGCTGCTCCATCGGCAGGACATGGACCGCGATGCCGGGCGTCTCGCGCACCAGCCGATCGACGACCGAGCCGTGGCGCAATTCGAACCAGCGCGATCGGGCCGACTTACCGACAACGAGCTGGGTGGCGCGCGCTTCGGTCGCAAAGGCAGTCAGGCCATCCAGCACCAAGAGCGCCGGCACGGTAGTGACGATCGCGCCCAACTGGCTGGCAAGGTTCATCGTCGCGGCGAGTCGCTTGCGTTCCTCCTCGCCCAGGCTCCGCGTGCGCGGCGTTTCGATGTGAACCGCCGTCCACGGCGCGCGCAACGTATCGGCGATGCGCTTGGCCGCGCGCACCAATCCGTCGGCACCGGCCAATTCGCTGACCGCGACCACGATCCGCTCACCGCCCGCCCAATTGCCGGCGAGCGCGTGCGTGCGGACATAATCGAGCATCTGCGCGTCGACCGCCTGCGCCGCACGCCGCAACGCCAGCTCGCGCAGGGCCGACAGGTTCGACTTGGAGAAGAAATGGCCGAGGGCGCGCGTCGCCTCGTCGGGGACGTAGACCTTGCCGTCTTTGAGCCGCTCGATCAGCTCGTCGGGTGGGATATCGACCACCTCGATCTCGGCACTTTCGAGGATGCGATCGGGAATCGTTTCGCGCACGCGCACCCGCGTGAACGAGGCGACGACGTCGTTGAGGCTCTCGATATGCTGGACGTTGATCGTCGAATAAACGTCGATCCCCGCCGCCAGCAGCTCTTCCACATCCTGATAGCGTTTGGGATGGCGGCATTCGGGCGCGTTAGTGTGGGCAAGCTCGTCGACCAGCACCAGCTGCGGCGCACGTGCGAGGATGGCATCGAGATCCATCTCGCTGAGCTTGCGTCCCTGATAGTCGATCACCTTGCGGGAAATGACCTCATGCCCCGCGATCAGGGCTTCGGTCTCGACGCGGCCATGCGTCTCGACAACGCCGATCACGACATCGATGCCGGCGCGTTTGCGCGCGGCGCCGTCGGTCAACATCTCATAGGTCTTGCCGACGCCGGGCGCGGCTCCGAGAAAGACCTTGAGCTTGCCGCGCGCCTCCTGCTCCGCCTGGCGGAGCAGCGCGTCCGGATCGGGGCGGTCGTCGCTCACCGTGCCTGTTTAGCGCTTTGCCCATTGAGCTGTCGATTGACCGCTGCGCCATCGAGCTGACGGTTGAGCAGCAGCACGTTGACGCGATCCTGCCCGATGAAGCCCAGCAAGGGATGCGCGGTCGCGCCCGCGACGGTCGCGCGCAACCGCGCCTCGTCGATTCCGCGCGCTTTGGCGACGCGCGGCACCTGATACAAAGCCGCCTCGGGCGTAATGTCAGGATCGAGGCCCGAGGCGGAGGCCGTGACCAAGTCCAGTGGAACGGAACTACCTGGTACAGAAGCTTGGGTCAGCCATTAGGCAGGACGCGCGTAGGGAAGCGAGATGCGGGAAACGGTCACCGCATAGGTTTTACGTAAAACCCAAATTCAACCGCGGGGCTTCTTGCGCAGGCGACGGGCATTGGCGGTAGCCTGCCTGTGAATCGGTGCCATGGCCTTGCCTCCCATGTCCATCGAACGGCCGATCATATCGCCCGAGTGGGTCCACATCGTCGCCGCATCCGCCATCGTCGAGGGGCGCAGCATGAGCGAGGCGCCGTGCGACCAGGCCGCGAGCGCGCTTGCCTGCAGCGCCCCCATGTCCTTCCACATCGAGGCTCCAGCACTGGAGAAGGCGTCGATCTTTTCCGGGACCATGCGGCCGAGCTCGCGATAATCGCCGTTCAGCGGGTCGCGCATTGCGTCAGCGATCGATCCGCTGCGGCTGCTCACGACCTCACTGGAGGCGACCATCATTTCGGTGAAACGGATGCTGGTCTGGGTTGCCTTGGCGCCGCTGCGCCACAGGCCGAGCCAGAAATCGAGGGGCGAGGTGATGTCAGGATCCTTTTGGTTCGGGCGATGCGTCCGTGGCGGTAACACTTACCGCCACCTCCATATCCACGAAATCGTGCGGGCCGGCGGTAAAACCGCCGGTGATCGGCATGATCTGGCCGATCATGCGCGCAACCGCGACCGGCACGAGATTGGCAGTGCCCATCCGTGCATTGGTGGGATCGAACGCGATCCAGCCAGCGCAGGGCAGAAAGACCTCGGCCCATGCATGCGTCGAGCCATGCTGGGCTTCGCCGCCAGCGGGATCGTATAGATAGCCGGACACGGCGCGCGCGCCGAAGCCGAGCAGGCGCACCGTTTCGATGAAGAGCGTCGCGAGATCGCGGCAAGAGCCGCTGGCGATGGCGAGCGTCTCGGCGGCGGATTGAGTACCCTCCTCGTCGCGCCAGCGATAGCCGATCTGGCCGTTGATGCGGCTGTTGATCGCCTGCAGCAGCGACAACGTGTCGGTTGGGCTTCCATCGGTGAAGCTTCGCACCCAGGCCGGAAGCCGATCGCCTCCATCCGGAGAGGCGGGCGTCAGCAGCGCGCCGAGATCGAGCAGGTCGTCGGGCGAATATTGGAAAGGATGGAGATGCGCCGACGGCGCGATCGTGAAGATCGGCCAGGCCTCCGCACTTTGATCGACCATCATATGGCTGTCGATGACGAGGCGGTCGGCCATCTGCGCGAAGCTCGCGGTGGCAATCAGATTGCCGAACACGTCCTGGCTCCAGTCGATATGCGCCTGCGGCGTGCAACGAATCCGGCGGGTCATCAGGTGGAGATCGTAATTGCCGCGCGGGCACAGCAGCAGCCGGTGCGGCAGCAACGTCACAGGCCTGGCATAATTATAGCTTGTCCGATGGCGGATCGTCAGCAGCATGGCCTGGCCCCTGGCTGGAAGGTATCAGCCCTTCGGGAGCGCGGCCAGCGCGCGTTCCACGCTCGCCAGTCCCTCGGGACTGGCGATGGCGAGATCGAGCGGGCGGCCACCCAGCACCTCGTCATGCGTATTGAGAAAGGCGATCACCGCCGCTGGCTGACCCAGCGCGTCGAACGCCAGACGCGAGGCACGGCCCTGGCGTGCGGCGGCTTCGGGCGAGAGGCGCGGACCGTCAAAGCGTCTGCGAAAAGGCTGGTTCATGCCGGGTCTCCTGCAACCGGCGCGCCGCCAAGGCTCACGGTGAATTCGGTGGTCGTGGACATGAAGAATTCCTCACCTTTTACATTGCGGGGAGAGCTTGGATCAGCCGAGCATCTCCGCGACGATCCGGCGCAATTCGTTGCGCGAAAGCGGCGAGGCGGGATGCGGTGGTCTGATCGAGGTGGGAGTCGGAACGGTGGTTTGGGCGCGGCTCGAACGGGCCGCGTTGGTAGCGAATTGAATATGCATGTTTTCCTGGCGCGCACCACGGTGCGCGCATTGTAGCGAATTGATGGCGACGCTTTAGCGTCGAAAAGTGCGGCGCTGGCCCGATCCGATGACGCGGGCAGTGGGCTCGCGGAAGATGATCCGGCCCTTGCTGAGATCATAAGGCGTCATCTCGACCTGAACCCTGTCGCCGACGACCGAACGGATGCGGTTTCGCCGCATCCGTCCTGCCGTGTAGGCGATGATCCTGTGCTCATTGTCGAGCAAGACGCCGAAACGGCCGTCGGGCAGGATCTCGTCGATCAGGCCGTCGAAGGTAAGAAGTTCCTCCTTGGCCAAGACTTACGCAGCCTCGAGATTGACCGCAGATTCCCGGCCGCGCTGATCGGCTTCGACCTCGTAACGCAGACGCTGATTCTGCGCGAGCGTGCCCATCCCGGCGCGTTCGACGGCGCTGATGTGGACGAAGCTGTCCTTGCTGCCATCGTCGGGCGAGATGAAGCCGAAGCCTTTTTCATTATTGAAGAATTTTACGGAGCCTACTGGCATGGATGTTTCCTTTCACGAAAACTGGTTCCCGTCGGCTCTGTGCCGAAAGGGCCGTGAAGCGTGAAATGGAACAGACCTGCCCAGCGGGCATCGAATTCCGTCGCAGGCGACGTTAGCCCTCGCTAGATAAGCGACCGCCTTCCAAAAATCAAGATCGAGATCGGCAGCCCACATTTTCGAGCCGGCAATCTTCGAGCTATCACATCGCCACGAAAGAATTATTTTCGAAATAGGCGACAATGTCGTCAATTTCTGTTAATGGTGGAAAGCCTATTCCGGCTGGCGTGATTTTATCGCGCAGGAGATTTCACGATGTCGCGCGCACTCAACCTCAATGCTCCGCAAGAGCATGTCCTTGCCACGTGCGTGAAGCAGAAGATCGCGATCACCCAGATCGAGACGCTGGTGTCGGGCGGCACACGCATCGTGCTGCAGACGGCCGATGCCGCCGCAACGATCGGCCGCATCTATCGCGACAAGGTTATTACCGGCGCCATCCGGCGAACCCCGTCGCGAACGATCAACGCCTGAACGATCCGCGAGATCTCGGTCCGGGATCACATCGCGCGGAATATGATCGCCGGGGCGGGATGCGATCAATCGACAGGCACGCGAATTACGGCTTGAGGCGCCAGCCCGTCCGGAAGATCCACCACAGCAGGATCAGGCAAGCCGCCATGAACGCGGCGGTGAAAGCGAGACTCGCCGCGACGCCAACGTCGCCTACGCCGTAAAAGCTCCAGCGGAATCCACTGACGAGGTAGACGACCGGATTGAACAGGCTGATCGTGCGCCACGGCGCCGGCAGCATATCGATCGAATAAAAGGCGCCGCCGAGAAACGTCAGCGGAGTGACGATGAGCGCCGGAATGATCGCGAGTTGCTCGAAATTTTTCGCCCATATCCCGATGATGAACCCAAACAGGCTGAAAGTGATCGAGGTCAGGAGCAGGAAAGCGACCATCCATAAGGGGTGAAGGATGCGGACATCGGTAAAGAAGGTCGCCGTAACGAGGATGATCAGGCCGATGGCCACCGATTTGGTCGCGGCGGCGCCGACATAGGCCGCGACTGTCTCCGCATAGGACATCGGGGCGGACAATATTTCGAAGATCGTGCCGGTGAACTTGGGAAAATAGATGCCGATCGAGGCGTTGGAGATACTCTGCGTAAGGAGGGTCAGCATGATCAGGCCGGGCACGATGAAGGCGCCATAGCCCACGCCGCCGACATGCTGGATACGTGAACCGATCGCGCCGCCAAAGACGATGAAATAGAGCGCGGTGGTGATCACCGGCGTGGCAACGCTCTGCCATATGGTGCGCAGGGTGCGCGACATCTCGGTCGTGTAGATCGATCGCATGCCAAAGCTGTTCATTCCGCTCATGCCGCGCGCTCCACCAGGCCGACGAAAATATCCTCAAGCGAGCTGCGCGCCGTATCGAGATCGCGAAAATCGATGCCAAGCTCACCCAGGCGGCGCAGCAACGGCGGAATGCCGGTATCCTCCGCCTCCGCATCGAAACTGTAGACCAGCTTGTGTCCTTCGCCCTCAAGCGCCAGCGACCAATCCGAAAGCGTCGCGGGGACGTCGCCAAGCGGCTCCTGCAGCGTCAGGGTGAGCCGCCGCTTGCCGAGCTTGCGCATCAGCGCGGCCTTATCCTCCACCAGAAGGATGCGGCCGCCATCGATCACGCCGACACGATCGGCCATTTCCTCGGCCTCCTCGATGTAATGAGTGGTCAGGATTATCGTGACCCCCCGGTCGCGCAGCTTGCGGACAAGCGCCCACATATCGCGCCGGAGATTCACATCGACACCTGCCGTGGGTTCGTCGAGGAAAAGCAATTCGGGTTCGTGGCTCAGAGCCTTGGCGATCATCACGCGTCGCTTCATGCCGCCCGAAAGCTCGATGATCCTGCTATCGCGCTTGTCCCACAGCGACAAATCCTTGAGCAACTGCTCGATAAAGGCAGGATCGGCGGCCTTGCCGAACAGGCCCCGGCTGAAGCTGACCGTGTTCAGGACGGTCGAGAAAATATCGACCGCGACTTCCTGCGGCACGAGCCCGACCTTGGCGCGCGCGGCGCGGTAATCACGGATAATATCATGCCCGTCGATCGCGATGGCGCCCGACGTCATCGTGACGGTACCGCAGACCACGCTGATGAGGGTGGTCTTGCCAGCGCCGTTCGGTCCGAGCAGCGCGAATATTTCGCCCCGCTCAATTTCGAGATCGACATTGTCGAGTGCGACCAGGCCCGATTTATAGCGCTTGGTCGCGGCGGAGACGGAAAGGATCGAAGGCATCGGGCCCTATTGCCGCAGGACGATGACGAAAGCGATACGGCACTTCACGCGGCGCTGCCCGTGACGGTCCCATTTCGTCGACATTTGAACCACAACGCGTGACGTCGGAACAAATCGCCGATGGCCCACGCGTCCGAACGTTCGCCGGAACCCACATCGAGGGATCGGGGCGCCGCCAGCGGAATGGCATGGTTCATCGCCCTGCTCACGGCCGGGAGCGGGCTGGCGCTGATCGGGCTCGGCGTGGTCTGCGACCGATCGTGGCTGGACCATCATATCCTCCCGCATATGTTCGTGACGCGCGCCGAACAGGTCCTTTGGTGGAAAGCGGGGCGAATGGCCGCCCTATGCACGGGCGCCGTCACCGTTTGTATCGGCGCACCGCTCGCGTGGCGCCGGGTACGGCGCGGCACCAAACGCGACCTCGTCGTTCGGGCGATCCAGCTTGCGCTGGCCGTGCTGCTGAGCCTGATTACGAGCGAGCTGGCGCTGCGTGGGCTGCGCGCACAAAAATTCGCCCGATGGGCGGCGCGCGAAGAACCGCTGCGCGGCGCGGATGCGCTCCGCGGATGGAGCAATATCCCGAACCGTACCGGTTACGAGGATTATTACGGGCAGCATATCATCTACCGCATCGATGCTGCCGGCATTCGCATCGGGGGCCACCAGATCGATCCGGCCCGGCCGTCCATCCTGTTCACGGGCGAATCCATCATGTTCGGTTATCGGCTGAACTGGCCGCAGACGATCGCCGGGCAGATCGAGGCCAGGAGCGGGCTCCAGAGCGTCAACCTCGCCGTGAACGGATACGGCACCGATCAGTCCTTCATGCCGCTGGCTGGCCAACTTGACCGCTTCGCGAGGCCCGTAGCGGTTGTCGCATTGTTCACGCCCGCGCTGATCGAACGCAATCTGGGTGACGACCGGCCCCGCCTCGATGCGGCTTTACGCTGGCACGGCCCCGCACGCCACTGGGGCCTCTATCGGCTCGCCAGAAACCTGATCCCCTATCGCAGCTCCCGACAGGTCGAGGACGGCATCGCGCGATCGCGCGCCGTTCTGCAGGCGACGGTGGACGCGGCGCACGCCCGCCATGCGCGCGCCCTTATCCTGGTTCCCAGCTTCACGGCCGAAAATCCGATCGAACGCATGATCCGCCGTCGCGTGCTCGACGATGCGGCGCTGCCTTACATATTCGTCCGGCTCGATCCGCGCTGGCATCTGCCCAACGACGGCCATCCCGACGCGCGAGCCAATCGGGTGATGGCGCAGGCGGTGATGGCGGGTCTCGATCGGCAAAATGGAGAACGGTTACGATCCGCGTTCATTCAACGTTGATCGTCCCCGTCATTCCGAAACTGCTGTGCATGAAGTGCCCGCATCGAATTTTGTAGGTGCCCGACCGATCGGGGACGAGGGTGATGTCGACCGCTTCCTTGCCGTCCACGTCGACCACACCGCCCGCGGCCTTGGCGCGGTCTTCCGGAGCGATGGTGCTCGCTGCGAAAAAATCCTTGGCGACGAAATCATGTCCCCCCGACGAGACGTTGACGAAGTGGATCCGGTAGGCGGTTCCGCGTTTTAGGGTGAGTGTGGACGGCGTGAATTTGAAGCTGGAGAGTTCGATGGTCAAAGGCTGCGGATGATCCAATGCCTGCGCATGGCCCGGCAGCATCGCCGCCATGGCCCATAGCGTCATGAATATCGGGCGGCGCATCACGTAACTCCTTCATCGATGCCGCGGCGTGGTTCGCCGCGTGCGGTAGGTGCCGTCACGGGGCATTTTGGTTCACTTTTGAACCTTTGGCCGGCGCCCGCACACCTAGTTCGATATACAGGTAATCCGCGGGGTGGTCTGATCGTGACAAAGGGCCTGCGAGCGAGTCATCGCCTGCTTCTGCGCCCGATCTATCGGGCGATCTGGTCAAGCCCCGCGCGCCGCGCGCGCAAATTGCTGCAATTTGCCGAGGTCGAAGCCGAAGGGGGCCGCGATCTGGTGCGCGCCTCCGAGCTTACGCGCGACCCCCGGCTGCGCCGGCGGTTCCTCCGCCATGCTCGTGACGAGGCACATCATGCCGACCTGTTCAGGACCCGGGGATTGCAGCTTCGAGCGATGTCGATCGGCCCTCACGCGGAAGCCCCGTTCGGAGACTGGATCGCGCCCGGCGAAGGCGGGCTCGACGATCTGCGTGTCGAGGATGAAACGGAAAGCGCGCTGCTCGCCTTCCTTCATCTATCCGAAACGGCGGCCGCGCGCGATTTTGCCGCCTACCAGGCCGTGCTTGGCCACGATCCCGCGACGCGCGCGATATTCGAACGCATCCTTCGCGATGAGGTATATCATATGCGCTATTCACGCGCCGAACTCGATCGCATCGCGCCGGGCCGGGCCGGGCTATTGCTGTGGAAGGCGCGGCTGCGCCGGCTGTGGCGGGCCTATCTGCGGCTGGCAATGGCCATTGCAGGGCTCATCGCCGGCGTGATGCTGACGATCCAGTATTTCGTCCTGCTCCCCCCATTCGCGTTGCTGGCCAAACGCGCCGCGCGCCGCGAACGCCCAGGCTGGCAGGCGGCACGGGTCAGCGGTTCCGCCTCCGCCCACAGGCAATATTGAAATGAAGATATTGGGCCTTTCGGCATTTTACCACGATTCGGCAGCCGCGCTGGTGATTGACGGGGTGCCCGTCGCCGCCGTGCAGGAGGAGCGCCTGTCGCGTCGCAAGAACGATGCGGGCTTTCCCCTTGCCGCCGTCGAATGGTGTCTGGACCATGCCGGTCTGGCCCCGGAGGAGCTTGACGCCATCGTCTTCTACGAGCGGCCGACCCTCAAGTTCGATCGCGTCCTGACGAGTGCGTTGCGCAGCTTCCCGCGATCGTGGCGCGCCTTTCCCAAGGCGATGCAGAATATGCTGGGCGAGAAGCTCTGGGTGCGCGGCGCTATCTCATCGCAGCTCGGCGTGCCGGGCCGCAAAGTGATGTTCACCGATCATCACCTGTCTCACGCTGCCGCCGCCTTCATCCCCGCGCCCACGCGGAATGCGGCGATCCTGACGGCTGATGGCGTCGGCGAATGGGCGACCCTGACCGCCGGTACGGGCGTCAAGCGAAGCGACGGCTCCACCGCGATCGAGTTGCGCCGCGAGCTGCGCTTCCCCCACTCGCTCGGCCTCTTTTATTCGACGTTCACCGCTTACCTCGGCTTCGCGGTCAATGAGGGCGAGTATAAGATGATGGGCCTCGCCGCTTACGGGCGCCCGACGCGGGTCGACGACGTCTGGCGCGTGATCCGCCGCACGGACGATGGCGGGTTCGCGCTCCAGCTGGAATATTTCGCATTCCATACGACGGCCGAGAGTGGCTTTTCGCGCCGACTGGTCGACCTGTTCGGACCGTCCCGCGCGAGCCACCAGCCGATCGACTTCGCGACCGACGATGGCCGTCGCTTTGCCGATATCGCCGCGAGCGTGCAGCGCGTGCTGGAAGAGATAGTGATCGATATAGCGCGCGGGCTGCGCACCGAGACCGGACTACCCGATCTGTGCCTAGGGGGCGGTGTGGCGCTGAACGGTGTCGCGAATGCCCGCATCCTCGCCGAAAGCGGGTTCGAGCGGCTGTTCGTACCTCCCGCGCCCGGCGATGCCGGCTGCGCGCTTGGCGCCGCATTGTTCGCCGATCGCATCTATTTCGGCAACTCCGATCGGGATATTCCCGACCATCCCTTCTGGGGCCCCGGCGTGGACGGCGCCACGCTTGCCCGGCTCGCCGAGGAAGACGGACTGCGTGCCGTGCGGCTTGACGAAGCACCGCTCGTCGAACGCGTCGCCGAGGATCTTTCGCGTGCAAGGATCGTGGGCTGGATGGACGGCGCGCTGGAGCTCGGCCCGCGCGCGCTCGGCCATCGCAGCATCCTCGCCGCTCCGCATGATGCCGCGATGCGCGACCGGCTCAATCGCGATATCAAGTATCGCGAGGAATTCCGGCCATTTGCGCCGGTCGTGCCGATGGCGGAGGCCGATCGCTTTTTCGATCTGACGACCGGCGGCGTAAGGCTGGCCCGCTTCATGTCGGGCGTATTCCCGGTGCGGCCCGAATGGCGAGCGCGGCTGGCGGCGGTCACGCATGTCGACGGCACGGCCCGCGTCCAGGTGCTCGACCCCGCAATGGTGCCGCGCCTTGGCGCGCTGCTCGACGCTTATGGACGTCGCGTCGGTGTGCCGGTGCTGCTCAACACGTCGTTCAACATCGCCGGCGAGCCGATCGTGAGCAACGTCGCCGAAGGCTATTCGACATTCCGCCGCAGCGCGATCGACCTGCTCGTGGCCGACGGCGTCTGCGTCGAAAGGAGCACGGGCGCACAACTGGCGGCGTCCGGTTCGCGGCTGGAGGAAATGGCGTGATCAGGAAACGGGGTCGCATGTGGCGGCAAATCATCATTTTCGGGAGCGTCTTCGGAACCACGACCGAACTGGCGCGGGGCATGTGGCATTCGAAATCGGGACGTATGTGGATGATCCCCCTGGCCGTGTTTCTGTGCCTGACCGGTCTGATTTTGACCCTTGCGGCAAGCGTCGAAGCGCTGGCACCGTTCGTTTATTCGATCTTCTGAATGGCGGACCTGTTCCGGGCGCTGCTGGCCTGCCCCGCTTGCGGCGGGCATCTGGATGCCGGAGCATGGTGCGCGTGGTGCGGCACCGAATATGGGGCGCCCGACGGCATTCCGGCGCTGCGCCTTCCGGCGGACGAGCGCACCGACACCGTTCGCGCCTTTTATTCCGCCGCGCCGTTCCCGGGCTACTCCGAACACGATAATATGACCTGGCTGCGCGCTCGCGCCGAGCGAAGCCGCTTTGCTCGGCTTCTCGACGCCGCCATACCGGGTGACGCACGGATCGTGGAGATTGGCTGCGGCACGGGGCAGATGAGCCTCTATCTCGCACGCGCCAACCGGATCGTCGTCGGCGCCGACCTTACCCGCGCGTCGCTGACACTCGCAGCAGCCGCGGCTAGGCGCTTCGGCATCGATCGCGTTTTGTTCGTCGAAACCGATCTCGCCCGCCCCGGCCTGGCACGGGGAGCGTTCGATGTCGTCTATTGCTCGGGCGTGCTCCACCACACACCCGATCCGCGCGAATCGTTCCGCCGCATTGTCGGGCTTGCCAGGCCGGGCGGTATGATCGTCATTGGGCTGTACAATAGCCTGGCGCGTATACCGCTGCGGCTGCGGCGCGTCATCGCGCGCCTGACCCGCGAACGGTGGATTCCCGGCGACCCCGTTTTGAACGATCGCGAGAACGAACCTGCCCGACGCGAGGCATGGTTGCGCGATCAATATCGGCATCCCGAAGAACACCGCCATAGCCTGTCAGAGGTCCAGGGCTGGTTTGCCGAAAATCGGATCGACTATGTCAGGAGCTTTCCCTCTGCCTTCCTTGGCGAGGACGATGATGAGGATCTGTTCGCGCCGCAGGTCGATATATGGTGGCCCGAGCAGTGGCTTGCCCAGCTTGGCTGGATGCGATCGCTTGGGGGCGAAGGCGGATTGTTCGTGGCGATCGGCCGCCGGCGAAGCAGCGCGCCGAGCGCTTCATGAAACCTTCTGCGGTGCGCCGTTCACCGCAAGGCCTGCCTCGATCAGCCACGGGGCGGCGACGGCGTCCTCAATCAGCGCCTGTACGTCGTCGATACGCTCGGGCGGCACCGAAAAAACGCCAAGCTGGCCCTCGTCGGACGTCAGGACGACGAGGCAGGTATGCCGTGGAATGTCACCGAGTTGGGGAGGATCGGCGCGCGCGCCCGCCAGGAGCGCCGCCGGATCATGATCCAGGGCTACGACCCGTGCGGATGGATCGAGCCGACAATATCCGGCGTTCGGTCCGGTAGATTTCAGGGCAGGTTCGACGTGCGGCGCAACGCGCAAGGTTTCGATCGCGAGCTCGAGCCGGGCCAGATCCACCAGCGTGTCAGATGGCCAGGGCCAGCCTTTGCCGCCCTGGGGAAGCCTTGTTTCGAGATGTGCGACGAAGCGCGACGCTTCAATATCGAAACGGATGGCCGGCCGCTTCGCATCTGCCCAATAAGCATCGAGCTCCGGACCCAGCGCGGCGCCGAAGGCGGCACATGTCATCGGCAGGAGCGTGTCGAGCGGAACCAACCGCGTCGTGCGATGGATCGAGCAATTGACCGCCATCCCTGCTTGCCAGACTACCGACTTCAGCCGCGCCTGCTCGCGATCGGAGAGCATGTAGGGACGCAGGGCCATAGCGGGATCGGCCTGCACCCCGCGACATAGAGCGGGCGACGCCGCGAGATCGGCCATGGCGCGCTGAAAATCGGCAAGGCTCATGCGTGCCGCGCCCAGGCAGCGCGCGCACGGCCAATCTGGTCGGCCAATCCCCGATCGCCGCCCATGACCTCGAAATAACTGTCGTGAAATTCGAATGTCACGCCGCGCACGTTCGGCGCGCGAGGCAGCACGCGATCGAGCAATCGCCATACTGGCTCTGGTACCGTGCCCGAATGGCTGTCCGCATAGAGGCCCGCTACCATCGAACCCCCGGCAATATGCACCTCCACGACGTTTTCCAGCGCCAGTTCGTCGAGAAATTCATCGGCATCGAACCGGTGATTGACCGCGTTCACATGAAGATTGTGGAGATCGAGGAGAAGACCCCCTCCACTTTCATCGCAAAGTCGGTTCAGGAATGCCGCCTCGCGCATATCCTGATCAGGATAGACCACATATTGCGGGCTGTTTTCGATCAGGAAAGGTGCCCCGGTGCGCTCCCGAATGGCTCGCATCCGCGTGCCGACCAAGGCGAGCAACTCCTCATCGTAGGGAGGCGGGAGGGCGAGCCCGGCGGCGCCGGTCGTCTGGGGCTCGTCGCCGACCTGGATGAAGGAAAGGTGATCGCTTAGCCATTCATAGTGCCAGCGGGAATGCCAGGCCGCCATTTGATCGACATATTCGAGGTCGGGCTCACGCGCGCTCGCGATCGAAAGCCCGATATGATGCGCGACGATGGGTAATCTTGGCTGTGCCCATTCGAGCATCGCCACCCACCGATCCAGGTCACCAAAACGATCCGGCGCGCCCGGCCCGGCGTCGGTCCAGAACATGTCGGGCGTTATCGCGAGATAATCGATGGCGCCGGCTGAGCGCGCGAAACGCTCAGCCGCGAGGTTGAATATCAAGCCAACGCCAAGACGGGGCGTATCACGCGCGGGGTCGGCGTGCCCCATGGCTGTGATTATCCGCCGTGCTGTCCCGCCTGATGATCAAGATGCGGCAGAGCAACGCTTATAACTTCCTCGAAACGTTCGCGGATGTTGAAAGGATGGCCCGAAATACATGGTCCGCAACCGCGGGGAAGTCGCGCAACCGCGGAAAGATCAATCTGTGAGAGTATCTTCCCGAGATCGGCGAATTTTGTACCGTGGGGTACGACAAGCTCCAGATGGCCGGTCTTCGGTGAGAATCCAAGCTCGGCGCTGTGGCTAAGGCGATCGCCCATGATTTATCTCCCTC
>DATMIP010000130.1:0-5460 GCA_035554515.1 Sphingomonas sp.
TTGGGCGCTTCATGGGCTTGACCGATGATGTGGGCGAACCGAACCTGCTCGTCGTCCTGCGCGCCGGAGGCGGCGAACGTTATGCGCTGGGCGTCGAAGCGGTCCACGACCATGAAGAATTGGTGGTGAAGCCGGCCGCGCCCGCGCTCATGGCAAGCGGTGTCTATGCCGGCACAACTTTGCCCGACAATAGCCGCCCCATGCTTTTGCTCGATGTTGCCGGCATTGCTGCCGCGGCGTCGGTCGGGATCGTCCCGTCGGCGCTGGAGGAACTGCCGATCGAACAGAAGCTGGCCCAGGCCGCGCTGCCGACCCTGCTCTTCCGTGACCTCGACGGCGTCACGCGTGGCGTCCGGCTCGCCCTGGTGGAGCGAATCGAGGATGTCGCGACCGACAGCGTTGTCGAAACCGGCGGCATCTTGTTGCTGCCGCTCCACGGGCGCCTTACGAAATTGCACAGCGCCGCGCCGCTCCCGACAAGCGAGCGGTTGCGCGTATTGCGCCTTAGCGAGGGCACGACCGCGATGGCCTATGCGATCGACCAGGTCATCGACGTCGTCGAGCTCAGCAGCGAGATGACGCCAACGCCCGTCGCCGGTCCGGTCGCAGGCGTCCTGCTCCATGACGGTGCGCCTATCGAAATCCTGGACCCGCACTGGCTGTTCACCGGCGCGTCGTGTGCGCCCGCCAATGACGATTCGCCTCTCTGCCTGGTCGCCGATGCCGACGATCCCTGGGCGCGCGAGGTGCTGGCGCCACTGCTCGGCGCGGCCGGCTATCGCGTGACGTTCGCCGGCGAGCCGAATGAGGATCGCATCTCCGTAGTGGTGACGGCGGGGGCATCGCCTGCGGGCGTGGACGCGCCGGTGGTGCGTTTGCGCGGAACACCGGACGGGGCGGGGGATGAGAGCGTTTACCGCTATGATCGCGATGGCCTGCTCCGCGCGCTTAGACATCATGTCGCGGGAGCTAAGTAAATGAAGGCCCTGTATCTGATAGCGCGGATCGATGACGAGACCATTGCGCTGCCCGCCACCCAGATCGGTTCGGTGGTCGAAGTGGACCAGATCGCGTCGATCCCGCGCGTACCAAAACATGTCGCAGGGCTGTTCGCGCTGCGCAGCCGCGTGCTGACCGTAATCGACACGCGCGCGGCGCTCGAACTCGGCGCGGTCTCTCGCGAAGGCACGATGACGGCGATCATCGTGGAGAGCGATGGCCATAGTTACGCGCTGCTGGTCGATGAAGTTGAAGACGTGATCGAGGCGGGAACGCCCGAGCCCTGCCCGGCAATGCTGCGCCCGTCATGGCGTCGAGCCGCGATAGGAACGATCCGCCGGGGCGAAAACGCGATATTGCTGATCGATCCGTCGGCTCTGGTGGCGGGCCCGGAGCCACTTGCCGCCTGACCCGATTAATTTGCGCCGTTAACGCGATCCTTACTCTGCCCCCCTAATCCTTCAA
Source organism: Sphingomonas sp. (assembly GCA_035554515.1). GTDB lineage: Bacteria > Pseudomonadota > Alphaproteobacteria > Sphingomonadales > Sphingomonadaceae > Sphingomonas_I. The sequence continues at coordinate 1,465 of DATMIP010000130.1, forward strand.
CGACAAGTTCACGTAAGGATAACTTACCCATGAAGACCTGCCTGGTAGTCGATGATTCGAAGGTTATCCGCAAAGTTGCGCGGCATATCCTCGAAACACTCGACTTCACCGTGGATGAAGCCGGCGACGGTCAGGAGGCATTGATTGCGTGCAAGGCGTCCGCGCCCGACGTGATCCTGCTCGACTGGAATATGCCCGTCATGAGCGGCATCGAATTCCTGCGCGTACTCGGTGAAACCGATTTGCCGCACCGCCCTAAAGTGGTGTTTTGCACGACTGAAAACGGGGTAGCCCATATCCGGGCGGCGATCGACGCCGGTGCCGACGAATATGTCATGAAGCCGTTCGACCGCGAGACGCTCGAAAGCAAGCTTCAGATCGTCGGCGTAGCCTGAGGCCAAATCCGTGCTGGACACGCTCGGGACCGATGTGAAGCGCCGCGGAGCGGCGGCGTCAGCCCCGATCAGGGTGCTGATCGTCGATGATTCGGTGGTCGCGCGCGCGGTTCTTTCGCGCCTTCTCAGCGAATATCCCGATATCGAGGTGGTGGGCCAGGCCGGCAGCGCGCTGTCGGCTTACAGGATACTCACGGAGACACAGGTCGACATCGTCCTGCTGGATCTCGAAATGCCGGGCGTCGACGGCCTCGCAGCCTTACCGGAACTGATCCGGCTCGGCGCAGGCGCGCGGGTCCTGATCGTTTCGTCCAATTGCGCCGACGGTGCGGCATCCAGCCTGGCTGCTCTGCGCCTCGGCGCCGCCGATACGTTGCTCAAGCCAAATGCCGCGCGATTTAACGGCCCCTTCGCCGAAGCGTTGGTCGACAGGTTGCGGCGGATTGCGCGACCCGGCAACACCGATCCTTTCCCCGTCAGGGCGCCGGTCGCCGATAGCGTGAAGAAACAACCCGGGCGCCGGCTGGAATGCCTGGGTATCGGCTCCTCGACCGGAGGGGTCCATGCGCTCGTGCGCTTCTTCGGTGCCTTACCGAAGAGTTTCACGACCCCGATCCTGATCACCCAGCATCTACCGGGGCCGTTCATGCCCTATTTCGCGGGGCAGCTCGTCGAGATGACAGGTCGGCCGACCCGCATCGGTGCACCGGGGCTGCAACCGCAGCCGGGCGAATTGCTGCTGGCGCCGGGCGACGCACATATGACCCTGGTCAAGACCGGCCCCGTCATTCACGTCCGCCTCGAGCGCAAGCGCTCGGTTTCGGGATGCATGCCCTCGGTCGATCCGATGCTCGCATCGCTCGGCAGGGTCTATGGCGCCGCCGCGGTAGGTATCGTGTTGAGCGGCATGGGGCGCGATGGCGTGATCGGCGCCGGAGAACTGGTTGATGCCGGCGGGTTGGTCCTGGCGCAGGACGAAGCGAGTTCGGTGGTGTGGGGAATGCCCGGCGCCGTGGTCAACGCGCAGCTCGCTCAAGCGACATTGCCGCCTGACGAGCTCGCTCGGCAAATCGCAAAATGGAGTGAAGGTGTGGCTGCGTGGAAATGACGCCTTTGGCCGCTCGCTCGCTTGCCGGGCTGCTCGAACAGGAGACGGGACAGCAGCTTGCGAGCGGACGCCAGTGGCGAATCGAGACCGCGCTTCAACCGGTAATGCGCGCGAACAATATTTCGAGCCTGGACATGCTCGCGGGCATGGCAAGCCAGCCCGGCTCGCCCTTGCGTGAGGACGTGGTGGAAGCACTGCTCAACCATGAAACCAGCTTCTATCGCGATCTGGCCGTGTTCAAGGGGCTTGGCGACAACGCCCTCGATGTGATCGCGGCCGCGCGCCAGGCCACCAAGAGAATCCGCATCTGGTCGGCGGGCTGTTCGACCGGACAGGAAGCCTATTCGCTGGCATTCCTTTTTTCGAGCCAGGCCCCGAAATGGGATGATTGGACGATAGACATCCTCGGCAGCGACGTGTCGCCGCAGGCGATCGCGCAAGCGCGCGGCGGTGTTTATTCGCATTTCGAGGTACAGCGCGGGCTGCCGATAGCCGACCTGATGGCACGGTTCGAACCGGAAGGTGATGATTGGCGGATTCGCTCGATCCTGAAGGCCCGCACGAATTTCACGGTTCATAACCTGCTCGATCCGCCGCCAGCGGGTCGGTTCGATATCATCCTGTGCCGCAACGTGCTGTTATATTTCTCCGCGAAACGCCGCCGTTGCGTGCTCGATCGTGTCGCCGGCGCCATCGCCCCGGACGGGATGCTGATACTTGGCGCGGGCGAGACCGTCCTCGACCAGACCGACGCCTTCACGCCAGACCCGCACCTGCGCGGAGTATATCGCCCGGCGGGCGCCTGAATTTGCTGGCGCGGCGCGGCCCACGCGCTATCGCTGGCCGCCATGCCCGACGGGATCATTGAGCGCCCTTCGCCGAATTTCGACGAACGCAAGCTGCCGGTCAGCATGATCGTGCTGCATTATACCGGAATGGTGGATGCCGCCTCGGCGATCCAGCGCCTGACCGATCCCGTCTCGAAGGTTTCCAGCCATTATCTGATCGCCGAAGAGGGCAAGATATTCCAACTTGTGCCCGAGGCCAAACGCGCCTGGCATGCCGGCCGGGCTCACTGGCGCGGCATCGACGACGTTAACTCGGCGTCGATCGGGATCGAGCTGGTCAATCCCGGCCACGAATATGGCTATCGCCCCTTCTCCGAGCCGCAGATGGAAGCGCTCCTCCCGCTGATGGCGCGAATCGTCCAGCGCTACGGCATTACGCGCGGGAATATTGTCGGCCATTCGGACGTCGCCCCGGCCCGTAAGGACGATCCGGGGGAGTTGTTCGATTGGGAGCGACTTGCAAAGCTTCGGCTGGCGCTGCCGCGGCCGCGCAGGCACCTGACCGATCCGTTGTGGAGCGACGCGAGCTTTCTTTTGGCGCTCGAACGATTCGGCTATGATGTCGTCGATCGCGAAGCCGCCGTACGGGCCTTCCAGCGCCGCTTCCGACCCGAAACGGTCGATGGCGTCATCGACGGCGAATGCCGCGCGATCCTGCTCTCACTGCTCACGGGCGGCGACAAGGCCGCCGAGGCCCGGCACGGGCAGGGCTGACTTGTCCAGCCGCCTTTGCTATCAACCCCAGGCCAGAGGGCCGGGCGGCCGCCGGTGCAGCAATGCACGGGAGGAAAGTCCGGGCTCCGCAGAGTGAAGGTGCCGGGTAACGCCCGGCGGGGCGCGGGGTGACCTTCGCCTTAGGGACAGTGCAACAGAAAGCAGACCGCGTGCGCTTCGGCCACGTAAGGGCGAAAGGGTGCGGTAAGAGCGCACCGCGCTTCCGGTAACGGCGGCGGCACGGCAAACCCCACCTGGAGCAAGACCGAGTAGGGACGGCATATGGGGTTACTCGTCCCCGTCGTCCGGGTTGGTTGCTTGAGGCGACGCGTGAGCGTCGTCCTAGAGGAATGGTCGCCCAATTCCCTCGGGAATGGACAGAACCCGGCTTACAGGCCCTCTGGCGAATTTTCCCGGATCGTGCGAACGTCGTACCGGATTTCGGGGGATTCTATAGATATGTTAGTAGCTTGGGTGCTGGCGCAGGCCGCCGTTGCGCCGGCAGCAACCGGCTTGCAGGCGCAGTTCGAGCAGGCGACGGCCGCGCTTGTCGGTGAAAAGTGGCAGGACGCGCTGGCCGGGTTCAAGGCGATCGAAGCGCGGCCGGGAATAAGTGATCGCACGCGCAGCATAGTCTTGCTGCGCGAGGCGAGTGCGTTGCGTCATCTTGGCCAGGATGAAGAGGCGCTCGAACTCTATCGCAGGGGTCTTGCGCTGGCGCCCAAGGGCGATGCGTCACTGAATGACGACCGGATCGACGCGCTCACGGCTGTCGGGGGGATTGAGCGCGGCAGCTATGATTACGCAGGCGCGCGCCGTCACTTCCAGGCATTGCTCGCGCTGGCGAAGGACGACATCATCAGGATCCGGACCTTGCTGGCATTGGCCAGCGTCACGATGTTCGACGACGCGAAGGTCGCGCTCGGATATA
>DATMIP010000131.1:0-3790 GCA_035554515.1 Sphingomonas sp.
CGAGCATTCCTACCAGCCCGCCATAAGTGAAACGCGGGTCCAGCGTGCCGGCATCGACGCCGACGGCGGCAAGCCCGCTCTGGCAGATCGTGATCGACGCGCCGAGATCGAAGCAGGTCTGCAGCAAATCATCCGGCGGGAGGATAACGAGCCTCGACGCCTCGCCATCAAGCAGCAACCGCGTCCTGCCGCCCAGCGCTGCATGCGCGGCGGCAAGGCCGAGCGCCGAGCGGAATCGCCCCGGATCGGCGCTTATCGCTATGATCGAAAGCCCCGTCACGCGGCGCACCGGCAGGCTTTATCCTTGGGAAGCGCGATCGTCCGGAAGCGAAAATCGAGCGCGTCGACGAGCAGGAGATTGCCCGCCGGATCGGCTCCGAACGGGACGATCGCGCGAATCGCTTCGATCGCGGCCATGCTGCCGAGCATGCCGGTCAGGGCGCCCAGCACTCCCTGGTCGGCGCACGAAATATCGGGGCGATCCGGATCGTCGCCAACCAGGCATCGATAGCAGGGCTTGTCCGCCTCCCAGCCGCGATACACCGCCAATTGTCCGTCAAACTGCCCGACCGCGGCCGAGACAAGCGGTATATGGGCATCGCCTGCCGCATCGGCGACCGCCAGCCGCGTCGCGAAATTGTCGGATCCGTCGACGATCACGTCCGCTCCCGCGAACAACCCGGCGGCATTATCCTGGGTAAGGCGTAGCCGGCGTGTGACCATGATCGCGTCGGGGTTGAGCCGGGTCACGGCGTCGGCCGCAGCATCGACTTTCATGCGGCCCACGTCGTCGGTCGCGAACAGCACCTGCCGCTGGAGATTGGAGAGGCTAACGACGTCGTCGTCGATGACGGTCAGCCGGCCGATGCCCGCCGCGGCGAGATATTGGATTGCCGGCGCGCCAATCCCGCCGGCCCCGACCAGCACGACATGCGCGGCGAGCAGCCTCAACTGCCCCGATCCGCCGATTTCCTTGAGGATGATGTGGCGCGCATAGCGATCAAGCTGTGTGGCGCTGAGATCGCTCACCGCCCGGTCGAGCCGAAGCCCCCCTCGCCCCGCGCGGTCGCGTCGAGTTCCTCGACCGCGACGAAGTCCGCGCGTTGCACCACCGCCGGAACCAACTGCGCGATCCGCTCGCCACGTGCGATGGGAAACGGCTCGCTGCCCAGATTGGCAAGGATCACCTTTACCTCGCCGCGAAAATCGGCGTCGATCGTCCCCGGCGTGTTGAGGCAGGTGACACCATGCTTGAGCGCGAGCCCGGACCGCGGCCGTACCTGCACTTCGTAGCCTGTAGGAATGGCGATCGCGAAGCCGGTCGCGACCGCCGCCCTTGCGCCAGGTTCCAATGTCAATGCCTCTGCCGCGACCACGTCCAGTCCGGCCGCATGGGCGGTGGCATAAGCGGGCAGCGGCAGGCCCACGCCATGCGGGAGGCGTTTCAGCCGGATCTGGATAGCGGCGGGGAGACTCGTCATGCCGTGCCATAGCCGAGCAGCGGGAGCGGACGCCAGCCGTGGCCGACGGCTCTTCAGCGCAGCAGAAAAGCTGCCGCCGTCGCCGCGGCCGCGAGGCCGGCGACCAGCAGATAGCCCCATCCTCCTCCGATGCTCACCACGTCCACCGCGCGCAATGGCGGAGGTGGAGGCGCCGCGCCCGGCGCCGGGTAGAGCGCCTCGATGCGCCGGATCAGATCGGGCAGCCGCAACAGGGTATGCGCGTCCTTGCTCAGCCGATCGGCCAGCCATGCCTCGGGGCCAAGTTCGTCGCGCAGCCATTCCTTCACGAACGGCCCCGACACCTCCCACATGTTGATATCGGGATCGAGCGCGGTGGCGACCCCTTCGACCATCACCATCGTCTTCTGCAGGAGCAGGAGATGCGGCTGCGTTTCCATGTCGAAATCGCGCGTGATCGCGAACAGGCCGTCGAGCATCTGGCCGATCGAGATATCCTTGACCGGCAGGCCGCGAATCGGTTCGCCGACCGCGCGCAACGCCGTCGCGAATTCCGCCTGGTTGTGATGCGGCGGGACGTAGCCGGCCTCGAAGTGGATTTCGGCGACACGCACATAATTGCCGGTGATCAGCCCGTGGAGGATCTCCGCGAGCCACAGGCGGGCCTGGCGATTGACGCGCCCCATGATCCCGAAATCGATCGCCGCGATCCTCCCGTCGGGCAATGCGAACAGATTGCCCTGATGGAGATCGGCGTGGAAGAAGCCGTCGACGATCGCCTGGCGCAGAAAAGCGCGCACCAGGCAGGATGCCAGTGCGTGCACGTCCTGGCCTGCCGCGACGAGTTCGGCGCGCTTCGACAGCTTGATGCCTTCAACCCATTCGAGCGTCAGCACGCGGCGCGTGGTGCGCGACCAATCGATCGCCGGCACCGTGAACCCCGGCTCGGCCGACATATGTTCGGCAAGCTCGGATGCGGACGCCGCCTCGCGCCTGAGATCGAGCTCGCGCAAGGTCCATTGGCGGAAGGTGGCGATGGTGAGCCTGGGACGCAGGCGCGCGAGTTCGCCGCCCATCGCCTCGGCATGCGCGGCCGCCCATTCATAGGTTTCGATGGCGCGCCCCATCTCTTGCTCGATGCGGGGACGCAGGACCTTGACCGCGACGGTGCGGCCATCGCGCGTGACCGCCCGGTGGACCTGTGCGATCGAAGCGGCGCCGACAGGCTCAGGATCGATCGAGGCGAAAATCTGGTCGATCGGCTTCTCAAGACTATGCTCGATCGCGTTGCGGATCGCCGCGAAGGGTACTGCCGGTACCGCATCCTGCAGCCGCGCCAGATCATGCGCCGCGGCCTCGCCGACCAGATCGGGGCGCGTCGCCAACGCCTGGCCCAGCTTGATCGCGGCCGGCCCGATCGCCTGGAAGGCGTCTGCATAACGCGGGGTCTTGGGCACGCGTATCCCGATATGAGCGATTTTGATCAGCCGGCGGACGGGTGCGGGCGTGTTCGGATCGCGCTCAAGCCCGCGTAGCGCGCCGTGCCGCGCGAGGATGCGGCCCCATCGCAGGAGCCGCCAGACATGGGTGATCGGATGGGTCATCAAATCCTCGCTACGCGCAGCGTGGGGAGGGGGACCATCCGCAGGATGGTGGAGGGGAATGCTTTGTCGCCCCTCCATCACCGCCTGCGGCGGCGGTCCCCCTCCCCATCTGCGATGGGGAGGATTTTGTAGCTGTCATCAGATCTTCCAGCCCGAATGGATCGCGACCAGCCCGCCCAGGATCGGTTCCGCCTTGGCCTGGATGAAACCCGCTTCGCCGATCATGCGCTTGAACCGCTCCATATCCGGAAAGCGGCGAATCGATTCGATCAGATAGCGATAGCTGTCCTCATCCTGTGCGATCGCCTTGCCGAGCTTCGGCACGATCTTGTGCGAGTAAGCATCATAGACGTCGGCGAAGCCGGGCCAGAGGGTGGTCGAGAATTCGAGGCAGAAGAAGCGCCCGCCGCGTTTGAGTACGCGATACGCCTCGGCCAGAGCCCAATCGACATGGGTGACGTTCCGGATACCGAAGGCGATCGTATAAGCGTCGAAGCACGCGTCGGCGAAGCTCAGCGTCTCGGCATTCTGGACCGACCATGCGAGGCCCGCGACCCTTCTCCTCTCCGCCCGCTCCTTTCCGACATCCAGCATGGCGGGATTGATGTCGGACACGGTCACGTCCGCGCCCTTCGCCTTGATGCGGAAGGCGATGTCGCCCGTGCCCCCGGCCATGTCGAGAATATGTTCGCCCGGCCGTGGCTTGATCCGCGCGACAAAGCGATC
>DATMIP010000132.1:0-8878 GCA_035554515.1 Sphingomonas sp.
CCCTTCAACCTAGATTTGCTTTGAACCGGGGCCTTTGGCCGGCGTTTCCGCCCTGCCCTATCCCCGTCAGCCGATCAAGCCAGCAAGCTTCCGCCAGAGGCCGAAGGAGCCGAGATCGTTGACGGTTACGAACAGCATGAAACCGAGCAGCAAAGCAAGCCCCGACCGGAACGCCCATTCCTGCGCCTGGGCGGGCAACGGCCGGCGGCGGACCCCTTCGATAAGGTAGAAGAAAAGGTGGCCGCCATCGAGCAGAGGGATTGGCAGAAGGTTGATGAAGCCCAGATTAATCGAAATCAGCGCCATGAAGTCGATGAACGGTAGCAGACCAAGCGATACCCGCTCGCCGGAGAATTGAGCGATCCTGAGCGGGCCGCCCAGCTCCTTGGCTGAACGCTCGCCGCCAGCGATCTGACCGACAACGTCGATGATCATGCGCACGCGATCGCGTACGGCGGACACGGATGCCTGCATGATCTGCAGCGGCCCGCCCGGCGCAAAGACTATCTCGGCCGGGGCAACCCCGAGCATCCCCCGGTCGGTCTTGTTGCCGCTCTCGTCAATTTCCGAAACCGTACCGGTGAAAATGTCGAACTTCAGGACGCGCCCGCCGCGCTCGACGACGACCGGCAGATGTTGATGCGGGCGGATGAGAAGCATCAGCTGAATGTCCTCGAACTTGGCCATGCGGCGCCCGTCGATCTCCAGGATCCTGTCGCCGGGTAATATCCCGCCCTTTTGCGCGGCCGAGCCGGGAATGACCGCTGCGATCACGGTCGGTGTCTGTGGCACGCCATAGGCAGCGTAAAAGCCTGCATATACGGCGATCGCGAGCAGGAAATTGGTGATCGGCCCAGCCGCGACGATCAGGAAGCGCTGCCACACCGGCTTGCCCTGGAACGTCCGGGCACGCTCCTCCGCCGGCAGCGCCAGCCACGCCGGATCGGGTTCGCTCGCGGGGCCCATGTCGCCGGCAAACTTCACATAGCCGCCGATCGGCAACGCCGATATCTTCCAGCGCGTCCCCCGCCGATCGGTCCAGCCGAACAGTTCGCGGCCCATGCCGATCGAAAACATGTCGGCCTTCACACCGAATGCGCGGCCGGCAAGATAATGTCCCATTTCGTGTATGAACACGAGCGGGCCGATCACCGCGAGAAAGCCGGCGACCGTGATCAGGATATTCAGCATATGATTCATGCCGCCTGGCGCTCCAGTGCATGTCCCGCCACGCGACGCGCCTCAGCATCAATCATCAGGGCCTCGTCGATCGTGTTGGGGGTATCGGGCTGGTAGCGGGACAGCGCTTTATCAACGATTAATGCGATATCCAGAAATCCGATACGCCCGTCGAGGAAGGCCGCGACCGCCTCTTCATTGGCGGCATTGAGGACGGCCGGGCCTCCGCCGCCGCTTCGCAGCGTAGCCAAAGCCAATCCCAATGCAGGGAAACGGTCCAAATCCGGCTCCTCGAAATCGAGCCGGCCGATGCGCGCGAGATCGAGCGGCTCGCACGGCGCTTCCATCCGGCCAGGCCAGGCCAGCGTGTGCGCGATCGGCGTGCGCATGTCGGGCGAGCCGAGCTGGGCGAGCACCGACCCGTCCACATATTCGACCATCGAATGGACCACGGACTGGGGATGGACGAGCACCGATAGCCGCTCATGGCCGATCGGGAACAGGTGATGCGCCTCGATCAGCTCGAGGCCCTTGTTCATCAGGGTCGCGGAATCGACGGATATTTTCGCGCCCATCGACCAGTTGGGATGCTTGACGGCCTGGGCGGGCGTGACGCGCACCATCGCTTCGCGCGTGAAGCCGCGGAACGGCCCGCCGCTGGCGGTAAGGATGATTCGACGCACGCGCGATGGATCATCATGCGGAAAACACTGGAAAACCGCATTATGCTCGGAATCGACCGGTAGCAATGTCGCCCCTGCATCGCGCGCGGCCCGGATCATCAGCGCGCCCGCCAGGACGAGCGATTCCTTGTTGGCCAGTGCGACAGTCCGGCCCTGCCGGATCGCCTCCATCACGGGCCTGAGACCCGCGGTTCCCACGATCGCAGCCATCGTCCAGTCGGCGCCGGCGGAGGCAGCCTCAACGATCGCCTCGTCGCCGGCGGCCGCCTCCACCGCGCTTCCCGCCAGGGCATCCTTGAGAGCCGCATAAAGCGTCGGGTCCGCGATAACGGCGCGGCGCGCCTTTGTCCGTCGGGCGGCCGCCGCCAGGCCGGCGACGTCACGCCCGGCGGTCAGCGCAATGATCTCGAAGCTGGCGGCATCGCGTTCGATCAGATCGAGCGTCGACTTTCCGATCGACCCGGTAGCCCCGAATATACTGACGGTTCGCGCCATCAGAAGCTGCCGTTCGCGACCAGGGCCGCCACGACAATCACGACCGGAAGCAGTCCGTCGATACGATCCAGCAGGCCGCCATGTCCGGGCAGGATCTTGCCCGAATCCTTGCGATTCACGCGCCGCTTCATCCAGCTTTCAACGAGGTCGCCGATCTGGGCGACGATGGCCAGGGGGGCTCCCGCCCACGAAGCAGTGCCGGGCAATTGTCCGAAATGGGCAATCGCCGCGCCTATTATCGCTGCCGATACCGCGCCTCCGGCCAGCCCCGCCCAGGTCTTGTTCGGGCTGATTGCCGGCGCAAGCCTCGCTCCGCCGATCTGGCGTCCGGCGAAATAGGCGCCGATATCGGTCGCCCACACGATCGCCAATGCCCACAAGGCGAGAAGAAATCCGTTGGGCTGCTCGCGCAGGAACAGGATGGCGATGGCCGCGGTCCCGATATAGCCAACCCCGATCGCGACGCCCGATGCCTTGGGAAACAAGGCCATCAATAGCGCGGCAATCAGGAGCAGGGCCAGTGTCGATCGCTCGGTGCCCCACAGCATCGGCAGCGCGTAGCTCATCCCGACCAGCAGGACGATGATGCCGATTCCCAGCCGCGCGCGATGGGCCCGCACCAGCCCCGCCCATTCGATCAGCGCTACCACGGCCCCGGCCGTCAGCAGCGCCCAGAGCGTGGCTCCATCCAACCATAAGGCCAGAATGGCGAACACCGCGAGCGAGGCACCGATCGCGGCACGGGTAGCAAGGTCGGATTTGGGTGCGTCAGCGTCCGCCATAACGACGCTCCCGCCGGCCGAAAATGGCAATGGCTTCCTCGAGCGCCGCCCGGTCGAAATCGGGCCATAAAGTCTCGACGAACAGCAATTCGGCATATGCCGATTGCCACAGCAGGAAGTTCGACAAGCGCTCTTCCCCCGACGTGCGGATCATCAGATCGAGCGGCGGCAGGTTTGCCGTGTCGAGCCTTTGCTCGATGAGCGGAAGGTCGATGGCGGCGGGATCCAGCGTGCCGGCCTTCGCGTCGGCCGCTATACCACGCATCGCGCGGAGCAGTTCGTCCTGCCCGCCATAATTGAGCGCCAGCGCCACCGTGAGCCCGTCATTGCCGGCCAGGCGCGTTCGGGCGGCGTCGAGATCGGCGACGATATCCGCGTCGAACGCGCGCCAATCGCCGATCAGCTCCAGCTTCACATTGTTGCGTTCGAGCTCGCTTATTTCGCGGCCGAGATAGAAGCGCAGGAGGCCCATCAGGTCGGCGATTTCGCTCGCCGGACGGCGCCAATTCTCGGACGAGAAAGCGTAAAGCGTGAGCGCCTCGATCCCCAATTGGCCGGCGGCGCGGATCGTTCTGCGCACGGCTTCCATGCCCGAACGATGGCCCGCGATGCGCGGCAAGAGCCGCTTCTTGGCCCAGCGACCATTGCCGTCCATGATGATCGCGACATGGCGTGGGATAGACCCGTTACCGCCCCCATCGGGCATCGGCGAGGCCGATGCGGGGCTCACTTGCCCAGGATTTCCTTTTCCTTGGCGGCGCTGGCAGTATCGATCTCGGCGACGGTCGCGTCGGTCAGTTTCTGGACGTCGCCTTCCTTGCGCTTGCGCTCGTCCTCGCTGATCTCGCCCTTCTTCTCGTCGGTCTTGAGATTATCCATGCCGTCGCGGCGGACATTGCGTACCGCGATCCGTGCCTTCTCGGCATATTGGCTGGCGAGCTTGGCGAGCTCCTTGCGGCGTTCCTCGGTCAGATCGGGGATGGGGATGCGCAGATTCTGGCCATCGACGATCGGGTTGAGGCCGAGGCCGGCCGAACGGATCGCCTTGTCGACCGGGCCGACATTGGACTTGTCCCATACCTGCACCGCCAGCATCCGCGATTCGGGCGTCGTGACGGTCGCGACCTGGTTCAGCGGCATATGGCTGCCATAGACCTCGACCGTGACCGGATCGAGCAGGCTGGTCGAGGCACGGCCGGTGCGCAGGCCCTGCAGATCATGCTTCAGCGATTCGACCGCGCCGTGCATGCGGCGTTCGAGATCGGCCTTGTCGTAGGCGGCCATGCCATCACTCCCCTGGATTGCGGACGATCGTCGCCGTCCCGCTGCCCGCGAGCACTAGCGCCAGATTGCCCTGTTCGCGAATGTTGAACACGACAATCGGAATAGCATTGTCGCGGCAAAGCGCCACCGCGCTGGCGTCCATCACCCTCAGATTATCCGAAAGCACCTTGTCGAAACTCACTGTATCGTAACGCTTGGCCGTCGAAACCTTCTTCGGATCCGCGTCATAGACGCCATCGACCGAGGTGCCCTTGAACAAAGCGTCGCACTTCATCTCGGCCGCACGCAGCGCGGCGCCGGTATCGGTGGTGAAGAACGGGCTGCCGACACCGGCGGCGAAGATCACCACCCGCCCCTTTTCGAGATGGCGTTCGGCTCGGCGGCGGATGAAGGGCTCGCACACCGACGCCATCGGGATCGCCGACTGGACGCGGGTTTCGACGCCGATCTGTTCGAGCGCATTCTGCACCGCGAGCGCGTTCATCACGGTCGCCAACATGCCCATATAATCGGCGGTGGCGCGCTCGATCCCCTTCGCGGCGGCGGAGATGCCGCGGAATATGTTGCCCCCGCCGACGACGACGCACAGCTCGAACCCGGCCTCGCGCGCGGCCGCGATTTCGCCCGCGACGCGGCTGGTCATCGCCGGATCGATGGCAAGCCCGCCTTCGCCCATCAGCACCTCACCCGAAAGCTTGAGCAGGATGCGTTTGAACGGCGGCTGCGGCATGCGCTGAAAAAATCCGATCGATAAGGAAACGGCGCCCACCTTAGAGGTGCGCGCCGTTCCTGAAAACCCTCCCGAACGGAAGGGCGGTTACAATGTCAGATGCCTGCGGCCGCCGCGACCTCTGCGGCAAAGTCGCTCGTTTCCTTCTCGATCCCCTCGCCCAGTTGGAAGCGGACATATTCGGTCAAGGCGATCGATCCACCGGCATCCTTGGCAGCCTGCTGGATCACGTCGGCGATCCTGGTCTTGTTATCCATCACGAACAGCTGCGAGGTGAGCGCGTTTTCCTTGCGGAACTTCGCGATCGCGCCATCGACCATCTTCTCGATGATGTTCTGCGGCTTGCCCGAACCGGCAGCCTTTTCCATGGCGATCGCGCGCTCGCGCTCGACCAGCGCCTCATCGAGGCCTTCCTCGTGGAGCGCCAGCGGGTTGGCCGCGGCGATGTGCATCGCGAGCTGCTTGCCCAACGCCTCGATCTTGTCGACGGGCGCCGACCCTTCGAGCGCGACGAGCACGCCGATCTTGCCGATCCCGGGGGCGGCGGCATTGTGGACATAGGACACGACCGCGCCCTCGTTGACCGACACGACCTTCACGCGACGCAGCTGCTGATTCTCGCCGATCGTGGCGATGTTCGCGGTCAACTTCTCCTGGACCGTGCCGGCGCCGGGATAAACGGCGCTCGCGAGCGCCTCGACGCTGTCGCCGGTCTGCAGCGCAAGTTGAGACACGGTGCGAACAAATTCTTGGAACTGATCGTTCTTGGCGACGAAATCGGTCTCGCTATTGACCTCGACCGCGGCGCCCTTCTTGCCCTCGACCGCGACCCCGACGAGGCCTTCGGCGGCGGTGCGGCCCGATTTCTTGGCGGCGGTGGCGAGGCCTTTGGTGCGCAACCAGTCGATCGCAGCTTCCATGTCGCCGCCATTTTCGGTGAGCGCCTTCTTGCAATCCATCATGCCGGCGCCCGAGCGCTCGCGCAGGTCCTTCACGGCAGCAGCGGTAATCTCCGCCATAATTCCTGATCCTTTCAAATGCGAGGATGCGTCACCCCAGCGAAAGCTGGGGTCTCGTGCGATGGGCGACGCCCGTCACCTCCTGAGATCCCAGCTTTCGCCGGGATGACGGCTAAATGTTACGCCAGCGCTTCTTCGGCCGGCGGAGCGTCGGAGGCGCCGAAATCCTCGCCCGATTCGACGCGGCCCTGGCTATTGCCACGCGTCGCGGCCTCGGCGACCGCATCGCAATAGAGGCGGATGGCGCGCGAGGCGTCGTCATTGGCCGGGATCGGGAAAGCGATGCCGTCGGGGCTGACGTTCGAATCGAGGATCGCGACGACCGGGATGCCCAGCGTATTCGCTTCCTTGATCGCCAGCTCTTCCTTGTTGGCGTCGATCACGAACATCACGTCCGGGATGCCGCCCATGTCACGGATACCGCCCAGCGACTGCTCAAGCTTGTCCCGCTCGCGGGTGAGCTGCAGCACTTCCTTCTTGGTGAGGCCGTGCGTGTCGCCCGACAGCTGCTCCTCGAGGCTCTTGAAGCGCTTGATCGATCCCGAGATCGTCTTCCAGTTGGTGAGCATGCCGCCCAGCCAGCGATGGTTGACGAAATGCTGGTTGGACTGGCGCGCCGCATCGGCGATCGGATCCTGCGCCTGGCGCTTGGTGCCGACGAACAATACCTTGCCGCCGGCGGCGACGGTCGAGCTGATGAAGTCGAGCGCGCGGGCGAACAGCGGCACCGTCTGCGACAGATCGATGATGTGGACCCCGTTGCGGTCACCGAAGATGTACGGCTTCATCTTCGGATTCCAGCGGTGCGTCTGGTGACCGAAATGTGCACCTGCGTCGAGCAGCTGCTGCATGGAAACGGCACGTGCCGCCATGGTGTTTCTCCTAACCCGGTTGAACCTCTGTAGGGCAGGAACCGCAGATTGCTCCGCGGCACCGGTATGGATGCCCCACATGTGGAATGGCCGCGCTCCTAGCGCCGGATTCCGGAAAGATCAACATCAGCGGGGTCCGGCGGGGCTTGACAAACGAACAAAACAAGAACATATGGAACCAGCGCATGACGAATATGTTTCGGCTCCATCCTCGATGGTGGCAGCCCCGCCAGGAGATGTATCGATGATTCAAGCTGTTGCGACTCTCGGCTCGATTTTGATCGCGGTCAGTATGCTCGGGGTGATAGTGGCCGTGCTGGCCGATGATTGGTCGGCGGTAGCCGGCGCGCTGAGGCTGCGCCGGCCGCTCCTGCTCTCTCCCTTGCCCGATCGCGCACGCTCCGCCCGGGATCGCCGCGCCCGCGTCGTTGCGCTCAGCTCGCAGTCCGCTCCGCGGACCGCCGCCGCTTGACCCGCCCATAGGAACGAACCGCAAAAGGTATCGCAGCCGCGTAGAGAATTGTCGCGACCCCCAGCGTGGCCCATGGCGCTGTCAGCAGCGCGGCTCCGAGCAAGGCGATCAGGAGCAAGGCCGGCAAACGTGCCTCGCGGCGCAGGCGGAACGAACTCCAGCCGTAGGTCGCCAGATCGGAAATCATCAGGAAAGCGACGAACAAGGTCCAGGGCGCGACGATATAGGTCCGTATCAAGATATCCTGCACCCTGGGGAGCTCGGCATCGCCGAGCGCGAGCCACAGGATCAACGGCAGCAATGCCATGGCCGCGCCCGCCGGCGCCGGCACCCCCGTCAGAAATCCCGCCGATTTGTGCGGCTGCCACTCCGAATCGATCTGCGAATTGAACCGCGCCAGTCTCAGCGCGCAGCACACCGCATGGGCGAGCGCGACCACCCACCCATATTTGGGAATATATTGGAGCGACCAGAGGAACATGATGACGGCTGGCGATACACCGAACGCGATTACGTCGGAGAGCGAATCGAGCTCCGCCCCAAATCGGCTCTCCGCCTTCAGCAGCCGCGCTACGCGGCCGTCGAGCCCGTCGAGCACGCCTGCCACCAGAACTGCTCCGACGGCCTTCTCCCATTCACCCGCGATCGCGAAGCGCATCCCCGTCAGACCAAAGCACAAGGCGAGCGCCGTTACCGCATTGGGCATCACCGCGCGCAACGGGATGCCGCGCCGTGTTCCGCGGGGGCGGATCAAGCGTGCGAACTCACTGGGCGATGCCGGTTACGCGTTCCGTATCGCCGATCCGGGCCAGGATCGTCTCGCCCGCGATCGAACGCTGGCCGAGGGTGACCTTTGGCGCGGTCCCGGCGGGCAGATAGACATCGACCCTGCTGCCGAACCGGATCAGGCCAACCCGCTGACCCGCCGCAACGGTATCGCCCGATTTCACGAACGGCACGATCCGGCGCGCAACCAGGCCTGCAATCTGGGTGAAGCCGATCAGCGTCCCGTCCGGAGCGGCCATCAGGAAATGCTGACGCTCATTCTCCTCGCTGGCCTTGTCGAGACTCGCGTTGAGGAATTTGCCGGCGATGTAGACAACGCGCGCGATCGTGCCCGAAATCGGTGCGCGATTGATATGGACGTCGAACACACTCATGAAGATCGAAACGCGCATGCACGACCCAGGCGGCAGACCGCCCTCTCCGCCCAGTTCGGACGGCGGTTCCACCTGCTGAATCATCGTCACGAGGCCATCGGCCGGGGAAACGACCAGTCCGCTCCCCTGCGGCACGCTGCGGATCGGATCGCGAAAGAAAGCCGCCACCCACGCGGTTACGCCCACCATCGGCCACGCCAGG
>DATMIP010000133.1:0-3467 GCA_035554515.1 Sphingomonas sp.
TTGCGCCTCAGAGGATGTTCGCTGAGGCAAGCTCTGATGCGAGCGATAAATGCCGAGACCGACACCGGTCAGGACAATGAGCAGCAGCACCAGAGAAATTATGCGCTTCATGGTCACTGGAGTGCCCCTTTGCAGTCTTCACCGGATGCGGCCGCTCCAATTCAAACGGCACTATGTTTATGTCGTCGCTTATATCGGAAATATTACATCACACTCAAAATCCGGGGAGAGGGTAAACTTCGGCCGCCCATACCCGATACGGGCAACATTACTCCCATAACGAGCGATCGTGGCTCCCACCCTTCGCCACGCCGTTCGCCTGACGCCCCTCTTGCATCCCGCGCCGCGCCGCTCCACCAATGATCCGCCGCAGTTTGCATGGTCCGGACAAGGGCCAGCCACAGGATGGCAGGAGAGATCCATGAAAAGCTGTATAAGAGCCGGATTCGCGGGAGCGGCATTGGCAGCGGCGGCGCTGGCATCATCCGCCAGCGCCCAATTTGCCGGCCGGGAAGATCCGATGCCGGTCACCGCGCCGAAATTTGCGGAGGGCTATTGGTCGGCCAAGCCGACAAAACCGACGCCCTATGCGGCGCCCAACAAGGTTCACTGGAAGCTCTCCGATATTCTTTCGGCGCACCATGGCAAAGGCGATTGGGTGCAGCCGATCATTCGAAACGCGGAGCAGGATGCCGACTATATCTCGCTGGGAATCGGCAAGAAGACCAAGCGCAAAATGTATGCCGACGATCGCGTCGTGTGGATCGTGCAGGACGGCGCGATGCGTGTTTCGATCGACGGCGTTGAGCCGTTCACCGCGACCAAGGGCTTCATGGTCAACGTGCCTTTCCGTCATTTCTACACGATCGAGACGGTGGGCGATAAGCCTTCGCTGCGGTTCGAGGTGCGCCAGGCCGGATCGCCGCCGCTCTATCCGCTCGACGAGACACCCGATGCTTTCCCCGGCCGTACCTATATCAAGGTCACCGGTTCGCCGGGCCCAGCCAGGGACCGCGACACCAACCCGATCTATGTCGACTTCTGGAAGCAGATTGCGAGCAGCGACAAGCCCTATAACGGCAAGTTCGTGTGGGATGATCATTTCACCGCGAACATTCTGCGCGGCAAGGCGCAGCCCGTCGCGCCCGCCAGCAATCGTGGCCATTTCCATGTCGACTGGACCGAATTCTGGTTCGTGATGGAGGGCAAGATCGGGTATCAGATCGAGGGATTTCCTTATTTCGAAGCCGAACAGGGTGACATCGTGACGGCGCAAAAGGGTCGCTGGCACCGGCCGTCGGCCGCCCCCGACGCGCCCATCTCGACGCGCATCCCGTTCAACCCCCGCCCGGTCATTCTCCATAATTTCGCAACCGACTGAGCGCGAAGTGCGCGATCGGGACGGTGAGGCGTGACGCCGGCCTGCGTCGCAGATTTCAGGCTGCTGGCGCAGCGGCGGCTCCCGCGCTTCCTCTTCGATTATATCGACGGGGGTTCCTATGGCGAGATCACGATGCGTCGGAACGTGGCCGGGCTCGAGGAGCTGGCCCTGCGCCAGCGCGTCCTGCGCGACGTCTCGGACGTACGGCTCGCCACCAATTTGATGGGGATGCCTGCGAGCATGCCTGTTGCGCTCGCGCCGATCGGGCTGGCCGGACTGTATGCGCGGCGGGGCGAGGTGCAGGCTGCGAAGGCGGCGGAGGGCGCGGGGGTGCCGTTCATTCTTTCCGCGTCCGCCTGCTGCCCGATCGAGGAGGTAGTGACCGGACTCCAGCACCCGATCGCCTTCCAGCTCTACATGATCAAGGACCGCGCCTTCATGGCCGACATGATCGAGCGGGTTCGCGTTGCCGGGGTCCAGACCTTGATGATGACGGTCGACCTGATCGTCCATAGCCCGCGCTATCGCGACCTGCGTTCGAGCCTCACCGGAGATCAGCGACTCGAGGCACGCCTTCGGCGATTTGTGGAAATCATGCGGCATCCGCGCTGGGCGTGGGACGTCGGGCTGCGCGGTGGGCCCCATGTGCTTGGCAATTTCGCACCCGCAATGCCGGAAGGAGCAGGGCTGGCCCGATTCACCGCCTGGGTCTCCCGAAACTTCGATCCTTCGATCACCTGGGATGATCTCGCATGGATCAAGGAGCGCTGGTCTGGGCGCCTTGTGTTGAAAGGCATTCTCGACCGCGACGATGCGCGGATGGCGCGCGAGATCGGTGCGGATTCGATCGTCGTTTCAAATCATGGCGGCCGTCAGCTCGATGGGGCACCCGCCACGATAACGGCCTTGCCGAAGGTGGTGGATGTCGTCGGCCACGACGTGGAGGTGCTGATGGATGGCGGCATTCGTTCCGGGCTGGACGTGCTGCGTGCGCTTGCATCGGGGGCGAAGGGGGTCCTGCTCGGCCGGCCATGGGCGTTCGCGCTGGCCGCGCGGGGCGGAACCGGCGTGGCGGACATGTTGAACCTGATCCGCCAGGAGCTGGCCGTCGGGATGGCGCTGACCGGCCATTCGGATGTAGGCACTGTGACGCGAGATGCGCTGGCAACGACCGGCGCGATTATTGATGGCCGCGAAGGCAGGGCGAGTCCCGGCGGATCGCTGGAGAGGGAGCGGAGCACATGAAGGGTGTCTCATTTTGGCTTGGCTGCGCATTGCTGGTGCAGGCGGAGACGCTCCCTTCACAGATCGCCGTGTCGGCGAATGACGGGAAATATGTGCCGGCCGACGCGCCCGACACACCACGCACAGCGGATACGATCAGCATATTGAGGATCGATCGCGGGCAGGCGAAAGTTCTTGCCACGCTTCATGCGCCCGCCACTCTGACGGGACCACCCGGTTCGGTCGCGATTTCGCCCGATGGCCGCCTGGCCATCGTGACCGCCGGCCAGGTTCTCGGGGAATCGGGGGCGTCGGTGGCAGGAGACATTGTGACGGTGATCGATCTCCGCCGTCCGCGCGAACCTCGCATTGTGCAGACCTTGCATGCGGGTACCAACGCGGCGGGTGTCGCGATCAACCCTGCCGGGACGCTGGCGCTCGTCGCCAATAGCGGCGCCGACAGTATCTCGGCCTTTACCATCGCCGGCGGGCGGTTGTCGGCCGCGGGCACGATCGTGCTCGATCCGAAGAGCCGACCGGTTGATGTCCAGTTCGTGGACGGGGGCACTGCCTATGTCGTTGCGCAGGGCGCGAACAGCCTCTTTCGCCTGGCAATCGACGGGGCGGGCGTCAGGCTTGTGACGGGTGGAATAGCGGTGGGCGCCCAGCCTTATAGCCTTGCGATCAACCGGCGCACGCATATGGCCTATGTCGGCAATATCGGGGGTCGAAGCCCTGCGCCCACCCCGGGGCCGAGGCCGGGGTCGGTCAGCATTGTGGATCTGACCACTGGCCGAATGGTTGGGCAGGTCGACACGGGCCTGACCCCCGAGCATGTCGGTCTGTCGCCAAGCGGCCGGTA
>DATMIP010000134.1:0-16433 GCA_035554515.1 Sphingomonas sp.
AAGCGGGGAAGGCGGAAGAAGGATTTGACCATGAAGATCGCCTTGGCCGGTGCCGGCGCGTTCGGTGAAAAGCACCTGGATGGCCTCAAGCTCATTAGCGGCGTCGAGGTTGTGTCCCTCGTCGGCCGCCGGCTGGAACCCACCCGTGCGATCGCCGACAAATACGGCATCGGCCATGCGACCACAGATCTTGCCGACAGCCTGGCCCGCGACGATGTTGATGCGGTTATCCTGTGCACGCCAACCCAGATGCACGCCGATCAGGCGATCCAGTGCATGAACGCCGGCAAGCATGTCCAGGTCGAGATCCCGCTCGCCGACAGCCTCGCCGATGCCGAGGCGGTGCTGGCGAAGCAACAGGAAACGGGGCTCACCTGCATGGTCGGCCACACCCGGCGGTTCAATCCTAGCCACCAGTTCATCCACAACCGTATTACCGCGGGCGACTTCAACATCCAGCAGATGGACGTCCAGACCTATTTCTTCCGCCGCAGGAACATGAACGCCAAAGGCGAGGCGCGCAGCTGGACCGATCATCTGCTCTGGCATCACGCCGCGCACACCGTCGATCTGTTCGCCTGGCAGGCCGGTCCGATCGTCAAGGCCAATGCCATCGAAGGTCCGATCCATCCCGAGCTCGGCATCGCGATGGACATGTCGATCCAGCTGAAGGCGGAAAGCGGCGCCATCTGCACGCTCTCCTTGTCGTTCAACAATGACGGGCCGCTCGGCACCTTCTTCCGCTATATCGGCGACACCGCGACCTATATCGCCCGCTACGACGATCTCTTCACCGGCAAGGACGAACAGATCGATGTGTCGACGGTCGATGTCTCGATGAACGGCATCGAGCTACAGGACCGCGAGTTTATCGCCGCGATCCGCGAGGACCGCGAACCCAACAGTTCCGTCGCGCACGTCCTGCCCTGCTACCGCGTGCTCGACACCCTCGAACAGCAACTTTCGGGATGACATGCACGATTTCGATCGTCTTTCCCGCGAGTTGAGCAAGCTTGAGGCGGTGCAGGCCGAGCTGGCCCGCATCGCCGAACGGACCGATGATGCACGGCGGCACGACCTTATCGTGTTGCGCCGCGCGCTCTCGCTCCAGATCATCGAGATCGGCAAGGTCGCCGAGCCGATCTTCGCCGCGGCAGAGCCCGACATGGCTTTGGAGTATCGCAGCAAATTCTCGCGGATGCGGTCGGCCGCAGCGCTCCATCAGGCCGATTGGCCCGCGGTGCGGCTGGGCGAAGCGGTCGAGCAATATATGGTGTCCGCGCTGGGCGTGCGCCGCGCCAACAAGGAGTTCGTCGCCTGGGTACGCGGCGCGCTCGATCACCTTCGGAAAGGCTGAACTCATGCGAGCAGATACGTGAAGACACAGGTCGCGATCATCGGTGCCGGCCCGGCCGGACTGCTGCTCGGCCATCTGCTGCGCGCCGAGGGTATCGAGTGCATCATCCTCGAACGCCAAACGCGTGACTATGTCGAGAGCCGCATCCGTGCCGGCGTGCTGGAGACCATCACGACCGACCTTATGCGCCGCCTCGGGACGGATGCACGCATGAATGCCGAAGGCCTGATCGAGGAAGGATTCAACCTCGCCGATGGCGAGCGGCTGATCCGGATCGACATTGCCCGGCTCACCGGTAGGCATGTCATGGTCTATGGCCAGACCGAACTGACGCGCGACCTGATCGCCGCCGCACCGGGGCGTGGATTGGAGATCGTGTTCGAAGCGGGAAACGTCGCGTTGCACGATGTCGATGGCCCTGCCCCATCTGTCACCTGGTCGAAGGACGGCGTCGCCCAGCGGGCGGAAGCCGATTTCATCGCCGGTTGCGACGGGTTTCATGGTCCCTCGCGCAAGGCTTTCCCCGCCAGCGTCGCCCGCGAATTCGAACGCGAATATCCGTTCGGCTGGCTTGGCATCCTCGCCGATGTGCCGCCCTGCCATCACGAACTGATTTATTCCAACAGCCCGCGCGGCTTCGCGCTGGCGTCGATGCGCTCGACGACGCGCAGCCGCTATTATCTCCAGGTGCCGTTGACCGACAAGGTTGAGGATTGGCCCGAGACACGGCTGTGGGACGAGCTCGCGCTGCGTTTCGACGCCATCTCCACCCGCGGGGTCACGCCCGGCCCGGCGCTGGAAATCTCCATCGCTCCCTTGCGGTCCTACGTGTTTGAGCCGATGCGCCACGGTCGCTTGTTTCTTGCGGGGGATTCGGCGCACATCGTGCCGCCGACCGGCGCCAAGGGCCTGAACCTCGCCGCCTCGGACGTCGCTTATCTCTCCGACGCGCTGATCGCGCATTATCGGCACGGCGATGAGGCCGGACTGCACGACTATCAGACAAAGGCCCTCGCGCGCATATGGAAGGCGGAACGGTTCAGCTGGTACCTGACCAAGCTGATGCACCGTTTCCCCGAAGACGGCCCGTTCGAGCACCGCATGCAGGTCGCCGAGCTGGACTATGTCGCGTCGTCCGCGGCAATGCAGACCGTTATCGCCGAAAATTATGTTGGACTTCCGCTCTAGCCATGACGCTCCCCGTCCGTCAGCTCGGCCCCTTCTCGGTGTCCGCCGTCGGTCTCGGCGCGATGGGCCTGAGCCACGCTTATGACGTCGCGCCGTCGGCGGAAGACGGCGGCCGCCTGCTCAACGGCGCGCTCGACCTTGGCATCACCCTCATCGACACCGCCGCGTTGTACGGGGGAGGCGGCAACGAGGAGCTGATTGGCGCCGCGATCATGCATCGCAAGGCGCAATTCGTCCTGGCAAGCAAATGCGTGCTCGAGATCGTCGACGGCAAACGCCTGCTCGACGGTTCGCCGGAAGCAATCACCCGCTCGGTCGAACGATCGCTCGCCCGGCTGAACACCGACCATATCGACCTGCTCTATCTGCACCGGCCGGACCCTCATGTTGCGATCGAGGATTCGGTCGGGGCGCTCGTCCGGCTGAAGGAAGCAGGCAAGATCGGCGCTATCGGCCTGTCGGAAATGTCAGCCGACACGATCCGCCGCGCGCAGGCGGTCCATCCGATCGCTGCGGTGCAGACCGAATATTCGGCGGTCGTACGTAACCCCGAAATCGCCGTACTCGAGACCTGCCGCGAGCTCGGCATCGGCTTCGTCGCTTTCTCTCCCGTCGCGCGCGGCCTGCTTGCGGGGGCGATCCACGGTGCCGCTTATGCGCCGGGGGATATCCGCTCCTTCATGCCGCGCTTCGTCGAGCCCAATCTGACCCACAACCTCCAGGCGGTCGCCGCGTTCGACGCCCTGGCGGCCGAGATCGGCGCTACACCGGCGCAGCTCGCTTTGGCCTGGGTATTGTCGCGCGGCGACCATATCGTGCCGATCCCGGGCACACGAAGCATCGCACATCTGAAGGAGAATCTCGGCGCGGCCGATCTGTCGCTCTCGCCGGAAACTTTCGCCCGCGTCGAGACGATCTTCGCGCCCGGCGCGATCCGCGGGGCCCGCTATCTCGCACCGCTGCAGGCACAGGTCACGACCGAGACATTTCCCGCCGAGGAGCTGGACTGAACGATCCCTGTGCGCCGGCCAATCGGACCGTCGCGCCGCTCTCACGCCATGCGCTTCCGCGATGACGAATCGAGCTTTATCCAAATAGATGATCTCGATTCAGGGCACCGCTGATTCAGCCTGGCTCGATCACGGTCTGGTTCGGTCGGTCCTTCACCAACTGCCGATAATGGTGCAGCAGCGGCTCCGTATAGCCGTTCGGCTGCTCCAGACCCTCGAACACCAGCGCGCGCGCGGCATCGAACGCCAGGCTCTCCCGCCCGCCGCACATCGGCCGATAGAGAGGGTCGCCGGCATTCTGCGCATCGACCTTGGACGCCATCTTGTCGAAGGCCGCATCCACTTCGGCCGAACTGGCGACACCATGCAACAGCCAGTTGGCGATATGTTGGGACGATATTCGCAGCGTCGCTCGATCCTCCATCAGGCCGACGTCGTGGATATCGGGGACTTTGGAACAGCCGACGCCCTGATCCACCCACCGGACGACATAGCCGAGTATGCCCTGTGCGTTGTTTTCGAGCTCATCGGCAATATCCTGGGGCGACCAGTTCTGCCCCTGGGCGAGCGGAAGGGTAAGGAGTTTTTCGAGCGATGTGACGCCTTCGCTCCGGCGCTCCTGCTGGCGCGCGAAAACGTCGACGCGGTGATAATGCGTGGCGTGCAGCGTCGCCGCTGTGGGACTCGGGACCCAGGCCGTGTTTGCGCCGCTGCTGGGATGCGCGATCTTCTGTTCGAGCATGTCAGCCATCTTGTCGGGCGCGGCCCACATGCCCTTGCCGATCTGCGCCTTGCCCGACAGCCCGCAGGCCAGGCCGATCTGGACGTTGCGATCCTCATAGGCCTTGATCCAGGCGGCATTCTTCATCTCAGCCTTGCGGACCATAACGCCGGCGCGCATCGACGTATGCATCTCGTCGCCGGTGCGATCGAGGAACCCGGTATTGATGAAGACGATCCGGTTCTTCACCGCGGCGATGCACGCCGCGAGATTGGCGCTCGTGCGGCGTTCCTCGTCCATCACGCCGATCTTGATCGTGTATCGCGCGAGCCCCAGCAGATCCTCGATTGCGTCGAACAGCCGATCGGTGAACGCGACCTCGTCGGGGCCGTGCATCTTGGGCTTCACGATGTAGATCGAGCCCGCGCGACTGTTGCGGAACGCGCCGCGACCCTGAAGATCGTGGAGCGCGATCAGCGAAGTGACGATGCCGTCCAATATGCCCTCGGGCGCGGGCTGCCCATCGGCGAGCAGCAGGGCCGGGGTGGTCATGAGATGGCCGACATCGCGCACGAACAACAGGCTGCGGCCGGGTAGCGTGAAGGTCGAGCCGTCATGAGCCGTGTAGAGCCGGTCCTTTTCAAGCGATCGCTCGATCGTCTGCCCGCCTTTCTCGAAGCGTGCGGAGAGGTCGCCCCGCATCAGGCCCAGCCAATTGGTGTAAGCCGCGACCTTGTCTTCGGCGTCCACCGCGGCCACCGAATCCTCAAGATCCACGATCGTCGTGAGCGCCGATTCCATCAGGACATCGGCGATGCCGGCAGGATCCCTGCTGCCGATCGGCGAGGATCGATCCACGACGATCTCGATATGGAGACCATTGTGGCGGAATAACAGGTTCGCTCCGTTGCGGCCGATATACTGGCTTGGGTCGACCAATAGGGGATCGCCTCCGGTCCAGTCGCTCCAACGGCCATTTGCGAGCGGGATGGCGCCGTCCAGGAACTCTTTTGCCCAGGTCACCACATGCGCGCCGCGTTCCGGATCATAGGCTTTTCCGGACGGAGCTCCGGCAATCGCGTCGGTGCCGTAAAGCGCGTCATACAGGCTGCCCCAGCGTGCATTGGCCGCGTTGAGCAGGAAACGTGCGTTCAGCACGGGTACGACCAGCTGTGCGCCCGCCAGCAGCGCCAGCTCCGGATCGACCCCGCGCGGATCGATCGTGAAAGGGGCCGGCTCATCGACCAGATAGCCGATCGCGCGCAGGAATGCGGTATATTCGGCCATGTCGACCGGTTTGCCGGCGCGCTCGCCATGCCAGGCGTCGATTTGCGACTGCAGCAGATCCCGCCTCGCCAGAAGCGCCTCATTCTCCGGCGCGAACCGGGCGAAGATGTCGGCAACGCCCCGCCAGAAATCGTCCGCCGGAATGCCGGTCCCCGGCAGTGCTTCAAGCTCGATGAAGTCGGCGAGGACGGTTGCCACCGTAAGACCGTGTCGGCTGGCGTTCCTCATGTTCAGTTCCTGATATTCTGCGGAGCTAGCCCCGCGGCTTCGACGCCGGCCAGCGCACAGAGTTCGTCATTGTCGCTGGTGTCGCCTGTAATGCCGACCGCGCCGATCGCAAGGCCGTCGCTTCCCAGCACGATCACGCCGCCCGCGACCGGGACAATGCCGGCCGGAGCGAGCGGGCCGAGCGACGCGACGAAGCTCGGCCGCTCCGCCGCCATTTCGCCGATTTTGCGGCTCGATACGCCGAGCGCCAGTGCACCGGAGGCCTTGGCGATGGCGATCTGGGGCCGCAGGGTCGATGATCCATCCTGCCGCTCGAACGCGATGAGGTGGCCGCCGGCGTCGAGCACGGCGACACTCAGAGGCTTCAGCCCAAGTTCCTGCCCCTTGGCGAGTGCCGCCGCGACGATGCTTCGGGCCTGGTCGAGAAGGATACGGCTCATGCGATACTCCTGATGATCTCAGAGTCGATAAGGGCGGCGGGCGGCGGACCGCCTGTCGCCCAGTCAAGCAATTCGATCGTGTGAACGATCGGCGTTCGGGTACGCTGCCCGATCTGCATTGCACAGCCGATATTGCCGGTCGCAATCACATCAGCGCCGAGCCGTTCGATATTGGCAACCTTGCGATCGCCCAATTGCCCGGCAAGATGGGGTTGCAGGATATTGTAGGTGCCCGCCGAACCGCAGCACAGATGCGCCTCGACCGGGGTCCGCACAACATAGCCGGCGTGGCTCAGCAACCGTTTGGGAGCTTCGGTTACCTTCTGGCCATGCTGCAGCGAGCAGGCGGCATGATAAGCGACGGAAAGACCGCGTCCCTCGCCCCGCGGCAGGCCGGCCTCCAGCAGGAATTCGGAAATGTCCTTCGCGAGCACCGAAATGCGGGCGGCCGGCTCCGCATAATCAGGGTCATCGCGCAGCATGAAGCCATAGTCCTTGATCGTCGTGCCGCATCCCGAAGCGGTCGTAAGGATCGCGTCGAGCGGACCGCGGCCAATTTCACGCATCCACGCGTCGACATTCCGCTGCGCCGCCTGGTGGCTGTCCGCGGTCTTCCCCATATGGTGGACCAGCGCGCCGCAACAGCCTTCCCCCGGCGCGAAGATAACGTCGTAGCCGGCGCGATTGAGCAGACGGACCGCCGCCGCCCTGAATTCGGGGCGAAGCACCGGTTCGACGCATCCCTGCAACAGGGCCACACGCCCGCGCGCACCCGGCACCCGCGCATCGTCGCAGGATGGCCGGGCCCGCGTCGGCGCCGGCGCAAGCGTCAGCATCGCCGCTATCGGCCCGAACAGCTTGACGCGGGCTGCCAGCGGCGCCGCCGGGCGTGCCAGCCGCGCGAGCTTCAACGCGAGCCGGAAGCGGGCTGGATAGGGCAGGGTCCAAGCCAGCAGCGCACGAAACAGCCGATCCGCCCACGGCCGCCGGTAGCGCGCCTCGATATAGGCCCGGGCATGATCGACCAGGTGCATATAGTCCACGCCGGACGGGCATGTCGTCATACAGGACAGGCAGGACAGGCAGCGGTCGACATGCTTGACCACGTCCGCCGATGGATCGCGATCATTTTCGAGCATCTCCTTCATCAGGTAGATGCGCCCGCGCGGACTATCCAGTTCGTCGCCAAGGAGCACGTAGGTCGGGCAGGTCGCCGTGCAGAAGCCGCAATGAACGCATTTGCGGATCGCGGCTTCGGATGTCGCCGTCGCGGGATCCATCAGCTGCGCGGGCGAGAAATCGGTCCTCATGCGAAACGTCCCGTTTCGAACACGCCGGCAGGATCGAACGCGCGGCGGATGCGCACTTCCAGCGCGGCGATGCCAGGGGGCTGTGGGTGGAAAGCAGGAATGGCGGCCCGCGTCGATGCATCGGCCCGCACGAGCGTGGCATGTCCTCCTGCCGCTTCAGCAGCATCGCGAACGGTGCCGGCCTCCGCCGCGCTCGCCGCCCAGATCAATCCTCCACCCCAGTCGGCGAGCCATGCCCCTTCGATCGCCGCCACGATTTCGGGCCCGCGCGAGGGTGCGACATTGATCCGCCACAGCGGCAGATCGCGATCGAGCATGTCGAGATCGCATATGGTCCGCCAGAATGCCGCTGCCTCGTCCTCGGGTGCGTCGCGCGGCGGCGCATGACCGGCGAGCAGCCGGTCGAGCATGATCGCGCGTGCCGCGACCGAGGGACCGAACCCCTGTATACGGATGGCCGTAATCGAGGGAAATCCGGCGCGCGCCGGCAGATAGGCCGCGGCGGCCACATCGGCCTGGCTTCCAAGTGCCGCCGCCATCGCCTGCTGCGCGGCCGCGAAATCGAGTCCCTCGACCAGCTTCGTCAACCGTTGGCGCGGCCCGGGCAACACCTTGAGCGTAAGCTGTGTCATGGCAAAAAGACGCCCCCAACTGCCGGCAGCCAGCTTCGGCAGATCATATCCGGTCACGTTCTTGACGACGCGGGCTCCAGCGACGAAGCGCTGCGCCAATCCCGACACCGCCTCGAAACCCAGCAGGTGGTCGCGTGCCCCACCGTGGCTGACGCGCTGCGAACCCGCGACGCCGGCCGCGATCACGCCGCCAATGGTCGCGGCGCCGGGCGGCAGGCCCAGGATCGGACCATGATCGAATGGTTCGAACGCGAGCATCTGTCCCGATTCGGCGACCAGCGCCTCGACCTCCGCGAGTGGGGTCGCAGCCCCGACGGTAAGCACGAGTTCGGCCGGATCATAATCCACCACGCCCGCAAAGGCGCTCATGTCCAGCAAGCGTACCCCAGCGGCGGCGGGGGCGCCGATCAGCGCCTTGCTCCCGCCCCCCCGGATTGACAGCGTCGATCCCTCGCGCGCCGCGTCCGCGACGCAATCGCGCAATTCGTCGGCGCTTCCGGGGCGCATTTGATCGGCCGCATCGGACATTCAGAAGCGCGGCAGATCGGGAAAGCGCGTACGGCCGTCATGGACGTGCGTGCGGCCGAGTTCGGCACAGCGATGCAGCATGGGGAAAACCTTCCCGGGATTGAGCAGCAAATCCGGATCGAAGGCGCATTTCAACCGCTGCTGATGCGCGAGATCGGTTTCGGAGAACATCACCGGCATCAGGTCGCGCTTTTCAACGCCGACCCCATGCTCGCCGGTCAGCACCCCGCCAACCTCGACGCACAGCCGCAGGATATCGTGGCCGAAAGCCTCTGCCTGATCGAGCTGGCCGGGCTCGTTCGCGTCGTAAAGGATGAGCGGATGGAGGTTGCCGTCACCGGCATGGAATACATTGGCCACGCCCAGCCCATGTTGTTGCGACAGATCGGCGATCCGCTTGAGCACCGCCGGCAGCATTCGCCGCGGGATGGTGCCATCCATGCAATAATAATCGGGCGCCAGCCGGCCGACGGCGGGAAATGCCGCCTTGCGTCCCGCCCAGAACGCGATCCGTTCCGCCTCGTCGAGCGACACGCGCACCGATACCGCGCTATTGGCGATCGCGATCTTTTCGACCTCGCCAATCAGGTGGTCGCATTCGCCCGCGGGGCCATCCAGTTCGACGATCAGCAACGCTTCGACATCGAGAGGATAGCCGACGTTGACGAAGGCCTCCGCCGCCGCGATCGCCAGACGGTCCATCATCTCCATGCCGGCAGGGATGATGCCCGCAGCGATCGTGTCGGCGACGCATTTGCCGGCATTCTCGATGGTCGCGAAACCGATCAGGAGGGCGCGTGCCAGTTCGGGCTTGGGAAGGATACGGACCGTCACTTCGGTGACGACGCCGAGCAATCCTTCGGAACCGACAATGATTCCGATCAGATCCATTCCCGCCGGATCGAGCTGCCGGCCGCCGAGGCGGACAATCTCTCCATCCATCAGGACGATCTCCGCACCGAGGACATTGTTGGTCGTCAGCCCATATTTCAGGCAATGCACCCCGCCCGAATTTTCCGCGACGTTGCCGCCGATCGAGCAGGCAATCTGGCTCGAGGGATCGGGCGCATAATAGAAGCCGGCATCTTCAACCGCGCGGGTGACGGCCAGGTTCGTGACGCCCGGCTGCACAACGGCGAGCCGATCCTGATAGTCGATGTCCAGCACGCGGTTGAACTTCGACAAGCCGAGGAGGACCGCATCGGCGAGCGGCAACGCGCCGCCGGACAGCGACGTGCCCGAACCCCGCGGCACGACCTTCACGCCATTGGCATGACACCAGGCAAGCACCGCCGAGACCTGCGCCGTCGTCTCCGGCAGAACCACGACGAGGGGGAGCTGGCGGTAAGCGGTCAGCCCGTCGCATTCAAACGGCCGCAATTCGTCGGGGCTGTCGATCACGCCCTCGCCGGGAACGATGGCGCGCAATGCGGCGACGATCTCCGTCCGCCGCGCCAGCACCGAACCATCGGGTTCGGGCATCTTCAGCGCCATCGCCGCGCCTTTCCGCGCGCCCGCATCGATTTTGACCGAACCGGATGTGCCACTGCGTGCATCGGCATCCCACTCATAGGCTTCGCGACGTCCCATTTGTGGTCGCCGGCTGTTATTGCGCCTTTGTCATGATGCCGCGCCAATGAGCAAGCCGGCTCGTGCCGAACTGCGGGAACGGCGGCACGGATAAGTGGCATGCGCGGGCGGGATCTGTTAGGAGTCCGCCAGGGGCGCGGCCAGCCGAAGGCGAAGGCCGGGGGAGAATCATGGTACGCAACAGGTCACTCGACGCTTTGCGCGGCATTGCCGCGCTGGTTGTCGTCCTGTGCCACCTGAACGTGGCGTTTGGCAGCATCGACTTGCACAACCGCAAACTGATCGCGCTGCGCCTGTTCTTCGCAGGGGAGCAGGCGGTTTACGTTTTCTTTGTGCTTAGCGGCCTGGTCCTCTTCCTGAGCATCAACAACGGCAAGCAGTTCAATTATACTTCCTATGCCGTGAAGAGGTTCGTCAGGCTGTACCTGCCGCTTGCGGCGGCGATATTCATGTCGGCGTGCCTCTATTTCTCGTTCTACACGCATCCGATTGCAGGGGCGTCTGGCTGGCTCAACCGGAAATCGTGGGCCTACCCCCTCGATATCACTTTGATCGGGGGGCATTTGGCGCTGCTCGACGCGGAGCGCTTCCAAAGCCTTACGAACGTGATGTGGAGCCTCGTCCACGAGATCCGCATCTCGATGATCTTCCCTGTCATAGCGCTGGCCGTCTTACGCTGGCCGAAGGCAACAATGGCCGGCACTGCCTTGCTCTCGGCTGTCGCCTTCACCTTTGCCAGTGATCGGATTGCACCCCATGCCGTCGATCTCCTGCGCACAGGGCGATACGTCTTCCTGTTCGCTGCGGGCGCTTGGCTGGCGAGTCGGCAGCGGCTCGTCCAGCAAATTGCCGAGGGGCACAGGGGATTTATACTCATGGCGACTGGCATCGCGCTCTTTTGCTTGGGATTAACGCCCCGATGGATCGGGTATTCTGGCGGAGCGATACTCCTGGTGGCGTCCGTATATGGGAATCGCCGCATTTCCGCCGCGCTGAGCCGCGCGCCGCTCCTTTGGCTCGGTGACATCTCCTACAGCCTCTACTTGGTACACATCCCGGTGCTGCTGTCGCTCATTCACCTTTTGCACGGGCACGCACCTCGATCCGTGATTCTCGGGCTGAGCCTGGCCTTGGCGCTCCTCGTGGCGCATATCTTCACGAAACTGGTTGATGAGCCGGCCGTCTTTTTGGGGCGATATCTGGCAAGATTGCTGGATCGGCGGGTCCGTCTCAAGCCTGAAATTGTCTCTCCTCTATCCCCATAGCTCGCCTGGTCGGTCTGAATTTCTGTCGCGGAGGCACCGCGCATTTTGCGGTCTGCCGCAGACCGATTGATGAGTTTGGTAGCGCGCTGAGTGCGTCATCGTCGCTGGTGTCGTTGGCAATGCCGATCGCACCGATCCCACGATCCTCGCTTTCGATGCAACCGCATCGGCCGGCCGAATCAGCATTCTGCCATTGCGCGCATGGCATCCGTCCTTTGTCTTCGTCGCAGCCACAAAATGCCCCGACCTGTTTATCTTTATGCCGCGGCGGCGGGGACGAGGCCGTTACCCGAACGGCCGAAACGGCGCTTCCCATATGTGGTATTTTCAGGCGGTAACCGATAGGGGCCTATGGTGCCCCCTGCAGCGGTGCGCGAATAGGATTGCGGGAAACTTCGAACCAATGGCTGGATCCGAGATTCGCCGCCGCCCGCCATTCCGTGCCGCGGCCCTGCCGAGGCGGCCCGTGGCGTGAAGCAGACAGGGGCAACGCTCGATTCGAACGGGCAGGCGGCTCCCGGCCACCGGCTGGCGCGCCGATCGAAATTGCTTGTTGCGGTCGGCTTGCTGATCGGGCTTGTCATCGCGGCAGTCTCATTCAGGCAATTCGCCGAACCTGCGCACGGAAGGTGGAATATGACGAAGGCCGGCAGGTGGATTTCGCGCACGGCCGCCGCGATCGGGCTCGCCGCGCCGATGGCCGCCGCTGACGCCGCGCCGGTACCGCCGACAGCGATCGGCATCAACCTCAGTTCACCCAACTGGTACCGCCGCTCGCGTGCCTTCGCCAATCTGATGATCGGTGCCCAATGGGGATCGCAATCCCCGGATCACAAGATACTGGGGCCGGACGATATCGACGGCGACGGCAATCCCAGGCGGCTGCCGGGCGACGCCGCGCTGGGCCGGATGCTGACCTTGCCGAATGGCAAATCGGCCACGATCCGCTGCACCTTTCAGGGCAAGGGCACGCTCAAGCCGACGCTTACCCCGGTCAGCAATGTCCGGCAGGGCAACAATATGGTGACCTTCGACTGGAAGGATGTCGATGAACGCCGCAACCACATCATATTGAAGCTTGTCGCGATGGACCCGGTCGATCCCGTCCGGAACATCGATTGCCGCGAAACGAGCATGTCGCCGACAGCGCGCTTCGACCCGGCCTTCATCGAATGGCTGCACGGATTCAAGGTCGTCCGCTTCATGGACTGGCAGCGTACCAACACCAACGAACCGGTGACCTGGGCGACGCGTACTACGCCCCGATCGATCGATATCCTCGCCAGGGACGGCGCCTCGATCGAGGACATGGTCGCGCTCGCGACGGCGGCCGGGGCCGATCCCTGGTTCAACATGCCTTGGAATGCCGACGACGATTATATCGCGCGCTTCGCCAAACTGGTGCACGACACATTGCCCCGAGACCGCACCGTATATGTGGAATGCGGTAACGAGGTATGGAATTTCCGCAACCGCATGACCAAGCAGGCGCTGCGCGAAGGGCAGGCGGCCGGGCTGTCGGCCGACGGGATCCAGGCCTTGCTGCGACGTTATGCACAGCGGCTGACCCAGGTGATGGACATCTGGGCCAGGGAGTTTGCCGATCGGCCGGGCAAGCTGGTGCGCGTCGCCGCAGTGCAGAACGGGCCCCGTTCGGCGGAGATCGTGTTGAGCTTTGGCGATACGGCGAAGCATGTCGACATGCTCGCGACCGCGCCTTATTTCGGGTATGATTTCGGGAAGATACCGCCGGCCGACGTCGATGCCGCTTATGCCCGGATGGACGCGGCGGTCGAGGTGCCGTTGCGCAAGGCGCTGACCGCGCGCGAGGTCGCCTTCAAATATCATAAGCGATACGGCGCGTATGAGGGCGGCCAGCATATCGTGCTCAAGGATCTTGAGCTGGAGGAACGGATCCAGCGCGATCCGCGCATGTACGATGCCTACCGGAAATATCTTGCCCTGTGGCGCGCCGAGATAGGCGATACGCTCGTCCTGTATAATTCGGTGCAGTCGATCGGGAAATCGGGCGGCTGGGGGCTCGCCGAATATGTCGGCCAGCCGCTGAGCGAAGCGCCCAAGCTGCGCGCCGTGCGCGAACAGCTTCCCCGCTGATCGCACCCGCAATCAAAAACTCTCGATCCCCGGCACATCTTATCCTAGGAAGGTGCCATGTATTCCCAGCTGATCATGACCGTGAAGGGCCTTGCGGTTATCTTCGCGGCCATTCACGCCTTCGCGTGGTTGCTGCGGAGGGAGGACGCCGAATGGGTCAAGGGCGCTCCGCGCACCATTTTTGTCGGCATGTTCCTGATCGGCATGTGGGGCTATACGGTTTGGGTCGCTTATCTGGCGATGATGTTGTTCGTCCCGATCCTTGCGCGAAACCGCGCCGACGCGGCCGCGTTTTATGCCGTCGCCATTTTGTCAGTTCCGGCATTGGGCACAAAAATGGCGCTCGGCAGCTTCTATCTTTTTCCCGCAAGCAAATGGTTGTTCTGCGGCCTCGGACTGACAATCGCCTTCTTCATCAGGAATAGCGGCCCACGTACTTCAATCGCCCGGCGGTTCGATATCCCGGTCCTGATCGTGTTCGTGCTGGAGGCGGGAATGGCTCGCACTTCAAGTTTCACCGATACCGCGCGGCAATTGCTGCCGCTGCTACTGTCGGTCATGGTGCCCTATTTCGTGATCAGCCGGTCGCTCAACACGAAACAGGACGTGCGGCGCTTCCTGCTTGCGCTGGCATTGGGCGGTTTCGTCATGGCATCGGTCGCGGTCGTCGAAAGCCGGCTCCACTGGCTGCTTTACAAGACAATCGAAAACAACATGCATATCGATGCGCGTCTTAACCCGTATACCAAGCTCCGTGGCGGCATGATCCGGGCGCCTGCATCATTCCCCGAATCGACCAATCTTGCCAATTACCTGGCTTTGGCCGGGGTGGCTTTGTTCGCGTTGCGCGCCTCGTTCTCGTCCACCCGCCGATGGTATCTCGCGCTGGGTGTCATCGCGCTCGGGTTGCTGGCGGCGAACTCGCGCGGCGGGTTTGTCGGTATCGCGATCGGGATGGTCGCTTTCGATCTCTATCGCCGGCATTATTCGGCACTGGCGGCAAAAATTGCGACGATCGGCTTATGCTACACGTTGTTCCTCGCCGCCGCGCAGGTTTCTGCCTATTTCGCGTCGGTCGTCGGAAAGTCCGATGCGACGATAGGCTCGTCCGATTATCGCGTGCTGCTGCTGCGGCGCGGCATGGAAGAAATCCGGAAACATCCCTATTTCGGTACGACCAGGGATCAGGCGATCGCCAGCCTGCAGGATATAAAGCAGGGCGAAGGCATTGTTGACCTGGTGAATGGCTACATCGCTTATGGACTGACACTCGGGTATCCCGGCATGATCGGCCTGCTCATGATATTCGTCAGCCTGTGCCTGGCTATGTTGCTCGCGCGACGCGGCCTGTCCCGCGATAGGGAGCTTGCCGAAACAGCGGCGTTCGTCTTCGCGGTTTCCAGCCTTGTCGCGGTCTCCAGTTTTTTTACCGGCTTCGGAGGCGAGAATAGTATGCCATTCTGCGAAGTGGCAGCACTTGGTTCAGTGATGTGGGCGCTTCGGAAAGGTCGCGCATCCGTTCCCGAGTCAGTCCATTCAGCGACAAATTCGGCGTTCGGCTCGCCCGTTTACCGGCGGATCGCTGCGGACCGTGCCGCGGCGAAAGAACGTGGTAGCCCGGCTGCGATCAGCTACAGAATGCGTACAGCGGGAGCAGGCGAAGCGGATCGGGCATAGGCTTGAAAGGACCGTTTCTCCGCGCTGCGTGCCATATTTCGGGGAGGAGGAGTGCCATCTTGGCAGCAGGCTCAGTGGTCGCGCCCGTAGGACCGCGACCTGAATTCCAACGGCTCGCGATGGACGCAACCGCCTCAGGACATTACCCGCAGCTGCATGTCTGAGAGCGCGCACGTCCTCCTTGACGATCTCCGACCCGCCGGATGCCGGGAACCGGGCACGCAGATCGCAAAGACCCGCCTTTTGGGGCTTGATGCGTTGCGGGGAATACTCGCGATAGCGGTCGTGGCACGACACACGAGTTTTCTAACGCATTTCGAGCTTGTCCCTTCGGGCTTTTTCGCCGTGGACGTTTTTTTCATGATGAGCGGCTTCGTGATCGCGCATGCCTACGAAGCGAAACTTCTTAAACGAAACTACGTCCGGGAATATATTTGGCGACGATATTCGCGTTTAGCGCCGATGTGGGTTATTGGGCTTTCAATTGGCACAGTTTCAACAATAATCTTCGCTCATCGTGATGTAACCGCCATGACCAACGCCAGCATAGGATTCATATTTGGGATATTTTTTATCCCCGCTTTCTTTGGAAAATGGCTGTTTTTATCGAATCCTCCTGGCTGGTCTCTGTTTTTTGAAGTGACTGCGAACTTTCTATACGCATTTCTAGTGAGAATCTTGAGACGACGGATACTGATCATAACCGTTGTTGGTGGTGCTATTCTTGTGGCCTTCGCTTCGTGGGGCAATCGCGGGATGGATGGCGGTCCCACTTGGGCTACCGCCTATATCGGAGTGGCACGAACCATTTTTGGCTTTGCCGTCGGGATTATCATTTACGAGCGACGATCATTGTTGACGGGCCGTAAATTGCCCGGAGCGTTATTCGTGATTTGTGTGGCCGCGTTCTGCGCGATAATGGCAGTAAATCCCGGACCTCGGTACGCGTTCATTTTCGACCTGGCGGTGATAATCACTCTGTGCCCGTTAATGGTAATATTGGCACTGAACTGCGACATTGGACCGAGATGGCTGGCGGAGTCGCTCGGCGCTCTATCATATCCTTTATACGCAATTCATTTCGC